>JAGOIS010000164.1 GCA_017995495.1 Candidatus Cloacimonadota bacterium | reverse complement strand
TTGGCTGCGTGGGTGTCGATCGTCCAGCCGGTGGGCGGGAAGGTCCCGGAACCAAAATCTTCCGAGAGCAGGACATCGCGCCCGATTTGGGCGTTGAGGCCTGCCAGGGCCGTGCAGAGCAAGGCCGCGCAGAGAAAAAAGGTCTTCATGGCTTTCATAATTCCTCCCAAGGAAATGCAGATTGCAAAAGTCACTTTTAGAGGAGGGGCCAAATTATGTCAATAAAAATATCACCCACCGCCATCCCCCTGTCTCCGACAGCCTTCCGGGTTTATCCTCATCCTTTTGGGCTCTCCTCCGAGTGTCTCTCTGTCAAATCGGGTGGGTAATCATACCCGACAATGTGACTACGAACAGGCATGGGGCTGTCGACCTCCTGGTCGACAGAGGCGGCGCAGCCGCCTGTGATATAGGTCCCGGCCTGTGTGGCGACAGGACGTAACCACCCCAATTCTGCCGTGCTACATAACACGACCCGCTCGATTTGACAGAGAGTGTTACAAATCTGGTGGCTGAACTTGAGCAATGCCTCCGTGTCCCCGGCGCGAAACAGGCCCTCCCGGAATGTCATGGCTAAAAAAAACCGGCAGGTGGCTGCCGGGATTGTATTTGATTGTGGGCCTGATGGTTATCAGACCTCCATGATCTCTTTTTCCTTGGCTTTTTCCACTTCGTCGATCTTCTTCACCCAGTCGTCGGTGAAATCCTGGATCTCTTTGAGCAGCTTCTTCTGCTCATCCTCGCTGATCTCATGGTCCTTTTCCATCTTTTTGGCCTGGTCGTTGGTCTCGCGGCGGATGTTGCGGATGGCCACGCGGGCTTCCTCGGCCAGTTTTTTGAGGTTTTTGACGATGTCCCGCCGTTTTTCCTCGGTGAGGGGCTGGAACGGCAGGCGGATCACGTTGCCGTCGTTTTCCGGGGTGATGCCCAGGTTGGCGGCGAGGATGGCCTTTTCGATGTCCGCGAGGGTGGTTTTGTCCCAGGGCTGCACCACAATGGTCCGCGGCTCCGGGATGGAGATGTTGCAGAGCTGTTTCACCGGAGTGGGGCTGCCGTAGTAGTTGATGCGCACGTCGTCCAGAACGGAGGCGCTGGCGCGGCCGGTGCGCACCTTGGAGAATTGGTGGAGCATAGCGTCGAAGGACTTCTGCATCTTGTCTTGGGATAGGGTTTTGAGTTGTTCCATAATTTATACCTCGCCGCGGGTCAGGGATGGATGTAGGTTCCGTGATCCGGGCTGGAGATCGCCTGGCAGAGTCCGCCGGGCTGGCCTATGTTGAAGATCTTGATGGGCAGGTTGTTTTCCCGGGCCAGGGAGAAGGCGGTCATGTCCATCACGCCCAGTTTTTGTTCCAGGCACTGGTCGTAGGTGGCGTCGGCGATGAATTTGGCCGAGGGGTCCTGGTGGGGGTCGGCGCTGTAGAGGCCATCCACCTTGGTGCCCTTGAAGACTATATCCAGTTTGAGTTCCGCTGCCCGGAGAACGGCGGCTGTGTCGGTGGTAAAAAAGGGATTGCCGGTGCCGCCGCTCAGAAAGCAGATGTTTCCGGATTCCATGGCCTGGAAGGCGCGCCGGGGCGTGTAGTGCTTGGCGACGCTGTCCATGCTGAAGCTGGTGAAGACCTGGGCGGGATAGTTCTTGCGGTTCAGGATCTCGGCCAGATAGAGGGCGTTCTGGATGGTGGCGAGCATGCCGATGTGGTCCAGGGTGACGCGGTCCAGGTTTTGGTTTTTCCAGGTTCCGCCGCGGAAGAAGTTTCCGCCGCCGAGGACGATGGCGATGCTGTAACCCAGGCGCCGGGCTTCGATCACCTCATCGGTGAGGCCGTCGATCACGGCGTCGTCCAAGCCGAAACCCCGCGGTCCGGCGAGGATCTCCCCGCTGATCTTGAGCAGCAGTCGATGGATCTTTTCCGGTTTATAGGTCATGGCGCGAATATCCGTGGGGTTATTCCCCACCCAGGGCGAAGCGCGTGAAGCGGGCGATCTGGATGTTCTCGCCGGTGCGGGCGATGGCCTCGGTGAGCATGTCCTTCACGGTTTTGCCGGGTTCGTTGGTCAGTTCCTGCTCCAGCAGCGAATGCTCGGAGCAATACTTCTTGATGCTGCCTTCCACGATCATGTCGATGATCTCGGCCTTCTTGCCATCGTTGATGGCCTTGTTGCGGGCGATCTCGCGCTCTTTGGCGATCATCTCAGGGTCGATCTGCGCGGCGCTGATGGCCAGGGGATTGGTGGCCGCGATCTGCAGGGCCAGCTCTTCGGCCAGATGCTTGAATTCATCGGTGCGGGCCACGAAATCGCTCTCGCAGTTGAGCTCGAGCATCACGCCCAGCCTGCCGTTGAAATGGATGTAGGAAAAGATGATCCCTTCCTTGGTCTCGCGCAGGGCCTTGCCCTCCGCCTTGGAGATGCCGCGCTCGCGCAGGTATTTGATGGCGGCGTCCACATCACCGTTCGACTCGAGCAGGGCCTTGCGGCATTCCATCATGCCCACGCCTGTTCTGTCGCGCAGTTCTTTGACCATTTTGGCGGTGACTTCTATCATGTTAAACTCCTTGAGGTTTATTCAGGCGGGGAGGGTGATCTGCCACCCCGCCGGTAAATGGGGTTATTTTTCTTCTTCAGCGGGGACGGTAACAGGCTCGGCCGCTTCCGGCTCAGTTATTTCGGGGGCGGCAGCTTCTGTTGCTTCAGCTTCTGCCTTTGCGGGCTCCATCGCTTCGGGTTCGGCCACTGGCTCTTCTTCCTTGGCGCCAGCGGCGGCGAGCTCCACCAGCTCGGGGGTGAATTCCGCCGGCTCTTCCTCCGCGGCTTCGCTGCCAGCGCCTTCGGTGGCGATGTTTTTACCTTCGACCACGGCGTTGGCCATCACGTCGGAGATCAGCTGGATGGCGCGGGTGGCGTCGTCATTGGAGGGGATCACATAATCCACGAGATCGGGATCGCAGTTCGTATCCACCATGGCGATGATGGGCACGCCCAGGATGCGGGCTTCGCGCACGGCGATCTCTTCATGGCCGGTGTCCACGATGAAGATCGCCCCGGGAACGGCGTTCATGTCGCGGATGCCGCCCAGGGAGAATTCGATCTTGTCGTGCATGCGTTTGAGTTTCAGCTGCTCCAGCTTGGTGTAGTTGTTGATGGTGCCGTCGGCCACGATGTCCTCATAGTATTTCATCTTTTCGATGCTCTTGCGGATGGTGGACATGTTCGTGAGCATGCCGCCATACCAGCGCTGGTTCACGTGGAACACGCCGGCTTTGGCCGCGGCGTCACGGATGGCCGCCTGGGCCTGTTTCTTGGTGCCCACGAAGAGAATGTATTCCTGGCGGTTGGCTACTTCCTTCAAAAATTGGTAGGCCTCATTGATCGCGTCAACGGTCTGCTTGAGGTCGATGATATGGATGCCGTTGCGCTTGATGAAGATGTATTTCTTCATCTTGGGGTTCCACTTGAAGGTCTGATGGCCGAAGTGGACTCCCGCTTCCAGTAGTTGTTTCATGGAAACTACGGACATTGATGCTCCTTGTAAATCTTACGGT
>JAGOIS010000163.1 GCA_017995495.1 Candidatus Cloacimonadota bacterium | reverse complement strand
TGCCCTCCGCCGAAACCGAGATCACCGTCCGGGACGGCATGGTGCTGCGGGCCGGCAAACGCAAGTTTTTGAGACTGAGGAAGGGTTAAATGGGCGTTTCGATCGAAGTTATCCGCCTGGCGCTCACCGGGATCATCATCCTGGTGGTTTTCTATTCCATCATCATCCATGAACTCAGCCACGCCGTGGTTTCCTACTGGCTGGGCGACGACACGGCCAAGCGGGCCGGAAGGCTGAGCCTGAACCCTTTCAAACACATCGATTGGTTCGGCACAGTGATTCTTCCCCTGATTATGTATTTCACGGCCAGGGTGATCTGGGGCTATGCCAAGCCGGTGCCCCTGAACCCTTACAACTACAGGAACATGAAGCAGGGGGTCGGCCTCTCGGCGCTGGCGGGACCTGTTTCAAACATCCTGATCGCCATCGTTTTTGCCATTATCTACCACTTGGGCAGCGGGGGGCAGATCCTGCCCTACATCAGTTCCAGCGTGGTATTTTTCAATCTGCTGCTGGCCTTTTTCAACCTGATCCCGATCCCTCCGCTGGACGGCAGCAAGGTGCTGGGCATGGTCCTTTCCGATGACGCCTACTGGCGCTGGATGGCCTATGAAAGAGCGGGCATGTACGTGATCTTCGGGGTTTTGATCGTATCGAGGCTGATGGGGCTGAACATCATCAGCCGGCTCATCCTGCCGCCGATCATGCTGGGCATGAATCTTCTGGGCGTGGGGCTGCCATTCACTTTTTAACAAAAATACAGATACAAGGAAAGCAAACCAGAATGGACAAGACGAAAATCATCGAACTGATCAAAAAAAAGGGTATCAAAGCGATCGACCTCAAATACACCGGCATGGACGGACGCTGGTATCACATCACCTTCCCGGCCCGGGGACTGGATGAGGTTTTGCGGCTCGGAGTTCCCTTCGATGGCTCCTCGATCCCGGGCATGCGTTCAGTGGAATCCGGAGACATGGTGCTAATGCCGGACATCTCCACCGCGCACATCGATCCCTTCTTCGAAACCCCCACCCTGCGCTTCATCTGCGTCATCTGCGACGCGGAAACCCGCATCGGCGTGAAAAAGGACCCCCGCAGCGTGGCCCTGAGGGCGCAGGATTTCCTGCTGTCCACCGGGATCGCCGACCGAAGCACCTGGATCCCGGAACTGGAATTCCATCTCTTCGACACCGTCGAGTTCGAAAGCGACGAATTTTCCAGCGGCTACACGGTTACTTCGGCTGAGCACAAGCACGCGCTGCCCCTGGATTTTGAGGATGATGACGCCGTTGCCCAACAAGGCCGCAAGGGCTACCACATGGACACGCCTTTCGACCGCTACTACGAGATCCGCCAGGAGATGGTCGACCGCATCGAGGACCAGGGGATCAAGATCCGCTACCACCACCACGAGGTGGGGCTTTCCGCCCAACTGGAAATCGAGACCGAACTGCTGGAATTTCCCAGGATCTGCGACGACACCATGGTGATGAAGGACATCATCCGTCGCACCGCCCTGGAATACGGGCTCACGGCCACTTTCATGCCCAAACCTGTTTACAATCAGGCAGGCAATGGCATGCACTTCCACATCATGCTCCATAAAAAAGGCAGGAACATCTTCTACCAAAAAGGCGGCTATGCGGATCTCTCCAACGAGGCTATCTGGTTCATCGGCGGCATTCTGAAACACGGCCGCGCTCTGGTGGCCTTCACCAACCCCAGCACCAACAGCTACAAGCGCCTGTTGCCTGGGTTTGAAGCGCCGGTGAAACTCTTCTACGGGCTGGCCAACCGCAGCGCGGCCATCCGCATTCCCAAATATGCCAACACCCCGGACACCAAGCGCTTCGAATTCCGCACCGGCGACGCCACCTGCAATCCCTATTTTGCCATGAGCGCCCTGCTGCTGGCAGGCCTGGACGGGATCATCAACAAGATCGACCCCGCCAAACACAAACTGGGACCCTATGACGACAATGTCTTCGCCTGGACGGAGAAACAAAAGGAAAAGCTGCTTTCGATCCCCGCGAACATGGAAGAAGCAATGCGCTGCCTGGAGGAAGACCACAAGTTCCTGCTGGCGGGCAACGTCTTCAACGAAGAGCTGATCGAATCCCACATCAAACACAAGATCGCCGAACATCAGGCCGTGATGAACCGGGTACATCCCCACGAAATGTTGCTCTATTACAACCTCTGAAGATTTGGGGCGACCAGGCCGGGCGGCTATTTCAGCTTGATGCCCATCCCGCAGATGGGCGGCTGAACCTGATCCCGGCAAGCACGCACCGTTATTTGAGATGAACTTCAACAAGCCCCGGCATCGCCCCGGGGCTTGTTATTGGCACGTTCCAGACAGAGATGGGGCGGGAGGTGACGATTTCAGCTGGGTGCAATTCCTTGCCAAGTGACGATTTTGCTTGACACACAGCAAAAGGGGGAATCTATGGCTTAAAAAAGATATTGGCGGTTAGCAGCGCATGATCTCGATCTTCATCGACTACAAGCTGGCGAGGTATCAGCACGAGATTAAGTACGCCTTCAGCTTCATATTCCAGACCTTGGGCTACGGTTTTTGCTTCATCTCGGACACAGGTCAGCTAAAGGACAACGACATCCTCTTCATCTACGGCTACACCGATCCCACGGTCGAAGAGCTGAAGGGGATCGCGCGCCACTACATCACCATCTTCATCCAAAGCGAACCGGACCTCTTTGAACCCAAAAGCATGGATCCGGAAAAGTTGCGCCGTTCCCTGAAAACGATCAAGCTGCTTTCCCAAACTCCCGTGATCAGCACCCGCAGTTTCTCCTATCCCGCGGAAAACTATTCGGAAAGCGAGGTCCACGCGGGCAAGATCAATTTTGACCTGGTGGGCAACATCTTCTTTCATCTGGCCAATATGGAGGCACAGGTGGACCCCACCCGCGACCCCGCCGGCTGTTATCCAGACGAGGCCAGCCTGTTCAATTCACACCGTGAAACGCCCTATGTGGACAATCTTCTCTGGTTGATCGACAGCATGATCAAGGAGCACACCCGCTCCAAGGGCGTCCACATTGTCCAAAAGCAATACTGGCCACAGGCTCAGGAAGGCGCCGCCCTGCTCTCGCATAGCGTGGACAACCTGCAGAAGTGGAATTATTCGGAACTCTTCCTTTCGGTGGGCAACGATCTGGCCATGCTCTTCTCCCTCAGCTGGCGCCAGCTATTACACAGCATCGGCAGCAAATTCCGCTATCTGTTCACCAACGTTGAGCTTTACTGGAATTTTGAGGAATATCGCCAGTTGGAGGAAGACGCCGGCTATCGCAGCGTTTTTTACATCGCACCGGAAAAAAACGAATTCATCAACTATAATCTGGACGATGCCGACCTTCAGGAAGAGATCCGCCAGCTCACCCGCGCCGGCCACGAGGTGGGACTGCTGCTCGCTCCGGACAAACCCAGCCGCGACGAATTCGTTTCCCGCAAGCAGGTCATGCTGCACCAACTGCGCAAGGATCAGATCGGCATCCGCCAGCTCCATTATCAATGCAGCGACGTTATGCGCGACCTGCACAACAAGCTTGGCC
>JAGOIS010000162.1 GCA_017995495.1 Candidatus Cloacimonadota bacterium | reverse complement strand
GCGGAAGTTTTCATGGGTGACACCGGCTCCCTCACCTTGGGCGGTATTTTGGCCGTTATCTCCATTTTGCTCAAGGAGCAGATCTTTTTTATCATCATTGGTTTCCTCTTCATGGCAGAAACGCTTTCCGTGATCATCCAGCGCAGTTGGTTCAAACACACCAAACGCAGATATGGAGAGGGACGAAGGGTTTTTCTCTGCGCTCCCATCCACCACCATTTCGAGATGAAGGGATTGCACGAATCCAAGATCGTGATCCGTTTCTGGATCGTGGCCATCCTGCTGCTGGCCGTGGGATTGAGCACCATCAAGCTGCGCTAAGGAGATGTGACTTTGTTTGACACAAGCAAGAGATATGCCGTCCTCGGCCTCGCCCGCAGCGGGATCGCCGCGGCACAGAAGATCCGCGAACTGGGAGGGACAGCCTTCCTGAGCGACTCCCAATCACAGGACAAGATCAGCGGCACGGCTGAGCTCACCCAGGATTTCGAGTGCGAATTCGGCGGACATAGCGACCGGCTTTTTGACTATGACCCCTGGATCGTGAGTCCGGGTATACCCCTCGACCTGCCCATTCTGCAAAAGGCCAGGGCCAAAGGCATTGAACTCATCAACGAGATAGAATTCGGTTACCGTATCAAGGCCAGCGACAGCCGCATCATTGCCGTTACCGGCTCCAATGGCAAAAGCACCACCGTCTCCCTTATCCAACACATCCTCAAAAACATGGGCTACAACAGCATTCTGGCGGGTAACATCGGCTCCGCTTTTTGTTCCCATCCCATCGAAAGAACGGGGATCGATTTCATTGTGCTGGAGATCAGCAGCTTCCAGCTTGACCTTATAGACAGCTTCCGGCCGGACGTGGCCGTGCTGCTGAACATCACCCCGGACCACCTCAACCGCTATGCTTCCTTCGAGGACTACGCCGCATCGAAATTCCGCATCTTCGCGAATCAAACCGATGATAACACAGCCGTGATCTGCCTGGACTCCGAGCCCGTAGTGGCCAACCAACATCTGATCAAGGCGCGGCTGTTGCGCTATTCACTGATCCACACTCCTCCGGATTGCGAGGCTTGGCTGAACAAGGACGTGATCCAGATCGGTTTGCGCCACAAACTGCCAGTGGCTGAGCTCAAGATCCGCGGACCGCACAACCAGGCGAACACCATGGCCGCCCTGTTGGCGGTGGACGCTCTCACCCACGACCTTGATTTTGCCATCCACGCCGCGCTTGGCTTCGAGCCTCTCTCCCATCGGCTGGAATTTGTGGCTGTGATCAACGGCATCTTCTTTTTCAACGATTCCAAGGCCACCAACACCGATTCTGTAAAATCCGCCCTCACCTCTTTCGACAAGCCGATACGCGTGATCATGGGAGGCTCGGACAAGGGTGAGGATTTCGAAGTTCTGACCCCCCTGCTCAAAGAACGCGCGCAAAAGGTCTACGTTACCGGCGGCACCTTGGAAAAGATGCGCGCAGCCTGGGAGGGAAAGGTGGATATCGCCGGCATAGAGGACTTTGAAGATTGCGTCCGCGCCGCGTTTGCCGATTCCGTTCCCGGCGACATCATCGTCCTCTCACCCGCCTGTGCCAGTTTCGACCGCTTCCGTAATTATGAGCACCGCGGCGACTTTTTCAAGGAGTTGGTGCATCGCATCCGGAGTGAATATGAAAAAGAATAGAAGCAGTTCCTACATCGTTTCCCTGGACAACATCATTTTAGGCTGTTATCTGTTTCTGCTGGCGTCTGGGTTGCTCGTTATGCTGGATATCACATCCGTGCAGAGTTCCATGGTCAATTTTTACCGCCACGGCATCTTTGTGGTGGTTTCCGTACTGACCGCCATAATCGTACTCTATTTCTATAAAGTGGACCGAATGCGGCCGCTGAACCGCTGGCTGGTTTGGCTGACCATCGCCCTGTTGCTGGCAGTTTTGGTGTTCGGCGTACAGGCGAAGGGCGCGGAACGAAGGCTGTCCATTGGGTTCATCGGCATTCAACCCAGCACCTTCGCGCGGCTGGTGCTGATCCTCTTTTTCGCCGGCTATCTGGACTCCAAGCAGGACAAGATCGGCCTGAGCAACGTGAAGGAACTCATCATGGAGTTCATTCCGCTGATCATCTACACAGTGGCGATCTTTGTGCTCATTTTCCTGGAGCGCCACCTCAGCACGGTGATCATTGGAGGCTTGAGCCTGCTGGGCATGCTCTATTATGCCGGCATACGCAAACGCTTTGTCTTTGGCGTGCTGCTGCTGGGGCTGCTGGCGGGAACCCTGGTGATTGCCAAGGGCGATTCCTTCCGCTCAGACCGCATCAAAACCTTCAAGGTCTATTCACTGCTGGTGCCCAACCGCCCGGAACCGAGCAATTCGAAGGAGGAATATCAGGTGCGCGAAAGCCTCACGGCCCTTACAAGCGGAGGCTTTTTGGGGACCGGCATGGCCCATGGCCGGGCAAAACACTATTTCCTGCCCGAAGCCCGCACTGACTACATATACACCATTATCGGCGAGGAATTCGGTTTTCTGGGGGCGGCGATCGTGCTGTTGTTGCACGCTCTACTCTTTTTCCGCATCCTCAAGCTGGCCGAGCAGCAGGAGAATCGGTACCACAAGTACCTGTGCGCCGGACTGGGAATGAACATCTTTTTCAACGCCCTCATCAACACCGGCGTGAGCATGTCCATCATTCCCGCCACAGGCAACACCCTGCCCTTCATCAGCTACGGCGGAAGCGCTTTGCTGGTGGATTCCATCTCCATTGGCCTGGTCTTGAACATCACCGCCAAACGGAGGCAGATGTGATCTTTCCGTCTTTGTTCCGTTCTCATCTCTTCCAACAGTTCTCGTCTTGTGTAGTTCAGGCCCAACAGCCAGAAATGGCTGATGACCCTCTGCTGACCTGTTTGGGAACAGCCAGAAGCAACCAGGGCGGGATCAGTGCCTGAACGCCAAAGTGTTTCCGGAAACAGCTTTCACCGCTTCGTACTGGGTTGCGGAGGCACGGGAGGACACATTTTCCCCGCCCTCGCCATCGCGCAGCAACTGCAGAAACTTGGCCACCAGACGGTGTTCATCGGCAACCGCGGCGGGATGGAGGAAAAGCTGGTCGATGGGGAAGGCCACACCTTTCATGGCATCAGGGTGCAAAAGCTGTATCGCAATCTGAGCCTGGACAATCTGCTCTTCCCCTATTTCCTGGTATCCTCCACCCTGGCTTGTTTTAAGCTGCTGCGGCAAACCAAGCCCAGCGCTGTGATCTGCACCGGCGGCTTCGTTTCCGGACCGGTTGGCATCGCCGCGGTCCTGCGGCGGATCCCGCTCTATTTCCATGAGAGTAACAGCTATCCGGGGATCACCACCAAATACCTTGCCCGCTTCACGCGCATCATATTCACTGGCTTTGCTGGCACAGCCCAGCATCTTCCCCAGGCCAATGTCCGTGAGATCGGTATCCCGCTGCCCCAAAAAGAACAACTTCTGCCGGAGGTTGGCCTCAGCGACATCGGATTGGAAGAGTCCCGCCCCACGCTGCTCATCACCGGCGGCAGCCAGGGCTCGCAGGCCATCAATTCCGCGGTTGCCTCCGCCCTGCCG
>JAGOIS010000161.1 GCA_017995495.1 Candidatus Cloacimonadota bacterium | reverse complement strand
GGTCTGGATTGCCCATGATCATCTGTGGAACGGGCATGAACAAGGTCCACACGGTCCACGAGGACATCGAGGCCGTGGAACTCCAGCGCGGAGCGGCCTTTATCGCTGAGCTGATCCGCCTCCACGGGCAAAAGTGAGGAAGAAGATGCTCGACATAACCTTACTTGGCTACGGCAGGATGGGGCACATGATCGCCAGCCTCGCCGAAGCGCACGGCTGCCGGATCCACTCCGTGATCGACCCAGCCCAGGAAGGCTGCGAAAGCAGTATCAGGGCGGATATCCTGGCTGACGTCTGCATTGATTTCAGCCTGCCGGACGTGGCCCTGGACAACATCCGCCAGGTGGCGGCCGCCGGCAAAAATCTCGTGGTGGGAACCACGGGCTGGCACAAACAGCTGGACGAGGTGAAGCAACTGGCGGAAAAACACGGGATCGGCATCCTCTGGGGCGCGAATTTCTCCATCGGCATGAACCTCTTCACCCGGATCGCGCAATACGCCACCTCCATCTGCGATAAATTTCCCATGTACGACGTCTGCGGCTGGGAAATGCATCACAACCAAAAAGCGGACAGCCCGTCCGGGACGGCGATCCAACTGGCGGAAACCATCCTGGAGGAAAGCAGCGTGAAGGACGCAGCGGTTTACGACAAGCTGGACCGCCGCATCCTCAAAAACGAACTGCACTTCGCCAGCCTGCGCGGCGGGGCGGTTCCCGGCACCCACAGCGTTATCTTCGATTGCGAGACGGACAGCCTTGAACTCACCCACCGGGTCCGGTCCAGAGCATGTTTTGCCACCGGAGCCCTGCAGGCCGCACAATGGATCTCCACGCGCAAGGGCTTTTTCAGCTTCAACCAGATGATGGAAGACCTGCTATGCTGATCCCCTTCTCCAAGATGCAGGCCCAGGGCAACGATTTTGTGGTGCTGCAGCTGCTCCACACCGACGCCACATCGATCCCGCCTGACGCCCTGGCCAGGGATATCTGCAACCGCAGGACCGGCGTGGGCGCGGACGGCTTGGTTTTGCTGTTGGCGGCCCCCAACGCCGATGCCAGGATGGTGATCTTCAACAGCGACGGCAGCCATGCCAGGATGTGCGGATCCGCCCTGCGTTGCTGTGCCTCCCTGTTGAACAAGCTTACCGGAAAAACCGAGCTGCTGCTCGACACAGACAGCGGCTTCAAGGCGGCAAACCTCAACGGCCTGCAGATCTCCGTTAACCTGGGCAAGCCGGCGCTGATAGAAAAAGACATCGCCCTGGAAGGGGTCACCGGCTCTCTGATCGAGGTGGGCAATCTGCATTTTGTCTCGTTCCAGCCTGTGCTGAACCACCAGGAGGTCGAGATCGGCCCCCGCTTGGAAAGGCATCCGCGCTTTCGGGACGGGGTGAATGCGGAATTTGTGCGCGTGATCTCCCGGCTGGAAATCGACCTGAGGGTCTGGGAACGGGGCGCGGGGGCCACCCAGGCCTGCGGAACAGGCGCTGTGGCCAGTGTTTTCAGCGGAATCGGCAAAGGCCTGCTGGAAAATGAGGTTTGGGTGAAAATGCCCGGCGGGGCGGTCCGGATCAATCGCCTGGCCAAGGGGGAGTTTCTACTTACGGGAACTGTGGAATATAGTTTCAGCGGAGTTTACATATGGAAAATTTAGGCGTATATCTGCAAAAACTGAGGGAGGAAAAGGGCATCAGCTACCAGAAGGTCTTTGAGGACCTGCGCCTGCGCGAGGAACAGGTGCGCCTCATCGAGGAAAACCGCTTTTTTGAACTGGGGCATTTTGGTTTCACCAAGGCTCTGGTGCATAGATATGCCCGTTATTTGGAGGCCGATCTGGATGAGGTGATGGCGGAATTGCGGGTCATGGTGCCAGAAAACGCGGTCAAACCTGCCCGCAGGGAGGCTGAATCCCAATCCGGCAAGATCATGCTCTCACCCAACCTGCTCTGGTTGATCGGGATCATCCTCTTTGTGGCGATCTTGGGGGCGATCCTTTGGCATGCCCACAATCAGGGCTGGCTGAAGACACCGGACTTCCTGAAGCCGGAAGCGGCGGACACCACTGTGGTTTCCAAAGCCCGGCAGCCCAGACAGGAGAAGCAAAAACCGGAACCCGACCCCATGCGTGAGCTGCAGAAGAAGGTTTCGCAATCGGCCACGGCCAGGAGTGAAGCCCCCGGTGCACAGAAACAGGCCCTATCCCAAGCCTTGCAAGACAGCACGGACCACATCGGCGAGCTGATGGGCGCTTCGCAAGTGAATCTGGAGCTTGAGTGACCTGGCTGAAGCGGGCTGTGAGCGGGATCAACACTTTCAGCTTGACAATATATGCTAATCTTAATGACTTACGCGCATTAAGTGATATAACCACCTGGAGGAAAAATGCCAGCTTTCTCGATTAATGAGATCATCGAAATGGCCGTTCAGATCGAACGCAACGGCTACGCTTTTTACCATGAGGCAACCAAACGCAAGGACCTGGATACGACCAGTCTGGAATTCATCACCTGGCTCAGGGATCAGGAACTCAACCACGAAAAGACCTTCATGGCCCTGCGCGACGACGCGGACATGCAGGATCTCGAACTCACCCAGGACTGGGAGATGGTTTCCGCTTATCTGAAAACCATAGTGGACGGAAGGATATTCAACAGCGAGGAATCAGCCATCCGCAAAGCAACCGAAGCCGCCAGCCTGAGCAATCTTGTGGATAATGCCATCACCTTTGAGAAGGACACCCTGCTCTATTTCCACGCCCTCAGCGATGGTATTTCCAACCCCAAAGCCTTGCAGACCCTGCGTCGCATCATCAACGAAGAGGTTTCTCACGTGATGAGGCTCAACGATTTCAAGAAAACCCTGACCTGACCAGAGTTGTGACTCCGGCCAAGAAGAAAAGCAGGACCAGGCGGATCTATTATATCCCCTTGGTTCTGCTTTTGGCCTTGCCCATCCTGATCTACAATCCGGTGTCCGTGAGGCTGATGACGCTTGGAACGGCAGTGGCGCATGGCCTTGATCCGGCCATTTTCTACCGCCTGATCAACACGGAAAGCAGGTTCCGCAGTTTTGCCGTGTCTCCCGCCCAGGCCATTGGACTGGGCCAGATCCGGGAATCCACGGCCAAATATGTGCACATGAGCCACAAACCGGGCATGCTCTATTTCCCACTCTACAATTTGGATATTTCCGCCCGATATCTCAACTATCTGCGGGAACGCTTCGACTACAACTGGACCCTGGTGCTGGCCGCCTACAACTGGGGGGAAAGCAATGTGGAAAGGCGCATGAAAGGGATCAAAATTGATCCCGAGGCAGATTATCGCGAGCGTTTTTCCGATATCCGAGAGACTTACGGATACATCAAAAAGATCATGCCGGCCGCAAAAAAGGCTTGACGTGATACGGCGGCGTAAAATTATTAGAAAAACTATATCTTTCAGGAGTTACTCATGTTGAAAAATCAACGGGGAAACGTGCTTTTTTGGGTGCTCAGCGCCATTCTTGCCATCGCTCTGATCGCGGTCCTGTCCATATCCGGCAAGTTTAATCTCGATCCGGAAAAGAACGTGGACGACTGCACCACCAATATGAAGAACATCTGGGTGGCCGCCAACGACTATGTGCTGGAG
>JAGOIS010000160.1 GCA_017995495.1 Candidatus Cloacimonadota bacterium | reverse complement strand
GCTTGGTTTGGCGCTTTGAACTCCAGCCTCAAGGGGGATAAAAGCAACAAACCCGCCTTGGGGGGCGGGTTTGGTTAAATGTCACCGGGGTTGCTTTATTGGCCGACCCAGCTTTCTTTGATAACAGGTTTGGTGGAGGGGTCAGGATCGTCGATCGAGTAGGAGTCATTGGCCACGTCATAGCTGACCCTGATGCCTTCCTTGCCAAATTCCTTGGTGGTTTTGAGTTCCACCACTCCGCTGTCCAGCCAGCTGAATTTGAATTCCGGGGTATTGATCTGGGCGGGATCGGCGATCTCCGCGATGTCGATGGGCCAGGCCCCAAATTCGTCCGCGTTCTTGTAACCCTTGGCAGCCTGGGCCACCTGGGCAAAGGTGGGCAGCACTTGCTCAAATTTGGCCTGCATGGCCAGTTCCTGTTCCCGTTCGCGTTTCATCTGCTGCATTCCGAAGATGAAAATGAACACGACGCCTGCCAGCAGCATGATCATGAGGATCTCCACGAGGCCAAGGGTGCGGCGGGTCTTCACGATATCCGTGGTTTCGCTTGCCGCGGCCGGGGCCTGTTTGGGGGCGGGCTTGGCAACCTGGTCTTTTTTTTCTTTGTTCTGTGTATCGGGCATGGTCTCCTCCCTGATAAATATCATTTTTTTGCAGCTTTTCGAAAGCGCGTATTTTGTCAAAGCTTTTGTTAGAGCCCCCAGAATTTGAAGGACCTCTGGAGCATGAGCTCATGGGAGAGGTTGTCCGTGGTCGGCTCAAATTTGAAGGTATAGGCCAGGCGGAACTGGTAGGGCATGAACCAGCGCAGGGAAGTATCGTGGGAGACCACGATCTCGGTGCGGTTCTGCAGGTCGGTGGCCTCCTGCAGCGAGAGGGTGTAGTCGAGGAAAAATCGGCGCCCGAGATATTTGCTGAGGTGGATGGAAAGGTTGTTCAGCAGGATGGAAGAGCTGAATTGGGAGACGTTGCCCATGAACTGGCCCATGTCGGCGTAATTTGCCAGCTGATTGGGATCGGTGGAGTAGGCGGTGAAGAGGTTTTGGATAAACCCGGCCCGGATGCTGAAATCATCGAGGCGGAGCCAGCGGCGGAGGTTGTTTTCCAGGGGATACAGGATGGGTGAGAGGATGGAGGTGTCCAGGTTTTCGGAGATCAGGCTGAGCGCCTCGTCCTGGAGCAGGTTGTCCCGCTGGGTGGTGGAAAGCTGCTCGGAACCCGCATTGTAGCGCATCCTGCCCAACATGTTGGCAATGGAAACGTCATCGGGGTTGTCGCTGTCGAGAGTGAATTTGACGCGTTTCAAAATTGACTGACGGGGGTTTTCCTTGTCCGTGCTGACGTTGAGGGTGATGATCGTCCCGTCCGCCGTTTCGTGGGTCAACACGCCTTCCAGCAGGACCAGTTTTTGCGCTCCGGAGATGCTGAAATCGAGCGATTCAGCCGAGAATTTGGTGCCGAAGAAATCCATGGATCCCTGTTCTGAAGTGATGCTTGCTTCCTGGGGCAGCCAGGTTTGGCCGTCGAAGAGGATGTGCATGTAGCCGTCGGGGCGCAGCACAAAATTGGTGGGATAAGTGGCGTACTTCACGTTGTCCTGAACGATCACCATGAGATCCAGGCTGAAAGGAAGGATGAGGGGTTCGCTTTCCGGCAACGGTTCCCGGACGATGGTCCCGCGGAAGCTGTAGATCAGGTTCAAAAGGTTGTTGGTTTTGGGAGGGTAGACAATGCTGGCATCACTCACCAGGCCTTCGGCCGTGACCTTCAGGTCTTCGAAGGGGCCGGTGACCTTCGCCCACTCGGAATTCTGGCCCCGCAGGCTGATCCTGGAGCGGCTGCGGGGGGTGGTGATATCCGGAATGTATAGCAAAGCGCCGGGCTCGTCGACCTTGAACAGCAGGGTGCCCAGATCCAGCATGGCGATCTTCAGGCGCGAGGCGGGATCGCTGTCAAACTGGTTTTTCGCGTGGAGGACCCCATTGCCCATCTGGGCTGTCAGCGTGTTGATGGAAACCTGATTGTTGAGGATCTCCGCGTCAACCGCGATATTGCGGATAACCTCAGGCTGGTCTGCCAGGACCATCCTGCCGCCATCGACCAGCAGCCTGCCGCTCTGCACCAGCAGTTCGTCATCCCTGGTCCTGATGCTGCAGACCAAACTCGTGCTGCCGCTGGCTTCCTGCACATAGTCATATTTCTTGTCCAACCAGGCAAACAGGAGCCCCTCCGCCTGCAGGTTGAGAGTGTGTTCGCCCTCGTAAATGCTTTGGCTCAGGAGGTTGTAATCCAAAGCGCCGGAACCTTTTACGAACCCGAATTCCGGGGAATGGACGTAAAGGGTGTCCACGATCAAGAGCTCCTTGGTTTGGGCCAGGGAGACCAGCACATCGTCGAAGTCAGCGACCTCGGGCAGCTTGAGGCCGGTGGAGCTCAACCGGGCGTCGAAGCTCATTTCCCGCTGGGAGTTAAGCACATCTGAGACGAAGAAGCCCAGGTTGCCGGAGATCGCGCCTTCAGCCAGAGGCGAGTACATCAGGTCCGCCATGTTCAGGTTCTCCGTGAGGGCGTTCAGGCGGAGGTTCCAGCCTTGCTGCAGGAGGGCGTCGCCGGCCAGATCCACCAGTTTTTTCGTCTCGTTGCTGATGGCGCCGCGAACATCCACCTGCTGCTGGTCACCGAGGAGGGTGAGCCGAGCGGAGAGCGGCCTCAGGCCGGGGATCCTGACCTCCCCGATGCTCAGCACGGCATCCAATTTATCGCTGTCCTGGCTGGAATAGCTGGCGGTGAGATTGACTCCCGTGATCTCGGGCAATTGCAGCCGGGGGAAGAACGCCATGACCTGCGCGCTGCTGATATCAGCCAAAGCAACCTGAAACTGGGTGTCCTGGATGTCCCTGAGGTTGAGGTTGCCGCTGGCCAAAAGCTGGTCGTTCAGGTTCAGCGAACTTATCTGCAGCACCTGGTCGTTGATCCTGCCCACCAGTTCCAGGGCCAGGTCCTGGCCATTGAGTTTGCCGCTGGGAATGTCCAACACGAGATCGCCCTGTTTGGCCTTAAGGTCGTAAGAGCCAACCAGAGAAAGATCGGCGTTCAGGTTCAAGCCCTTGCGCAGATCCAGGCCCAGAGCGCTGGAAAGCACTGCCTTGGAGCCGGAAAGAAACGCTGAAACCCTCCCGCTGACAAGCGGTTCGTATCGCCGGATGTCTTTGCTGGGGAAGGCTCTGGCTACTTCCACGGCCTGCAGATCGGCTTCGAGGTAATAATCTTTGCTGTTGATGTCTCCCACCACATTGAGATCGATACCCAGCGGTGAGTTGAGGGAAACATCAACCAGGAAGTTTTGCGCTTGGTCCGTGATCAGCGGGACAAGGCTGGCGGTGCCGGAAAGACCGTGGTAATTCAGGTCATTCTGAGCGAAGGAAAGATCGTGTATCCTGGCTGTGATCTGGGGGAGCGGGGTTTGGAAATCGAGCTCCAGGTCGGCCGAGCCGGCGAGCTTCATTTCCGCCGCGGCCAGGCTCACCGGGGTGGTGCGCAAAACCCCGGCCAGTTTCCGGGTCTGAGTGTCAAAGGTTCCGGTGAGGCTCACCCTCTGGTTTTGCCAGACCGCGTCGCTGAGGGTGAGCTCAACCTGTTCGGCGTCGTAACTGGCTGCCAGGGCAATATTTTGGAAGCTCTGCTTGTCGAAGGAGATCTGGTC
>JAGOIS010000014.1 GCA_017995495.1 Candidatus Cloacimonadota bacterium | reverse complement strand
TGGAGCGGCGCGACGCCGTGGCCGATGGCGGTGGAGATCAGTTGCTCGCGGGCGACCACCACTTCGTAGAGCCAGCGGGCATCGCGGACGAGCTTGAGTTCCTTGGCCTTCACGCTGAGGATGCGGATGGCGTCGAACTTGTTTTCCGCCTCAAAATCCAGAAAGATGTTCTCCGGCCGCATGTATTCCTCAAAGTGGCAGATGACGCGCTTGAGGGCGAGCATCTTTTCGTCCGATTCATTGAGGTTTTCCAGCCATTCGTTGAGGGAATCCTCGTCGATCTTGAGGTTTTTACCCACCAGCTTGGTCTCGAAGATCTTGCTGTTCATCATCTCCTGGATAACGCGCTCGGAGACTTTAAGCTTTTTGGCCGCGTCGGCTTTGGACAGAAATTTTTTCGCCATGGTTTACCTCCCTTGGTAGTGGCATGCGCAAAAAACGTCTTGGGATCAGTGTGCAAGGTTTAACTTGACAAAGATAGAGATTTTTTTGAGCATGGCATAATGGTCAAGAAATATATTTGCTTTGGACTGCTTGCGGCGGTACTTTTTGGATGTTCATATTCCGTATATTCAAATGCTTATCCCCATTTGAAAAAAATTGCCGTGCGCCCGTTTGAGAACCAAAGTTCCCAGTTCGACCTGGGAGACACGGTGCTCAACGGCCTCACGCAGCAATTCAGCCGGGACGGACGTCTGAAACTGGTTACCCAACAGCCTGACTGCACCTTGGAAGGGAGCATTCTGGGCTGGGACGAAAGCGTCTATGGCTACGACAGCGGCAACAACGTCCAGGATTACATGCTGCGCCTGACCTGCAGCGTCACCTTCACCGATCTGGTGAACAACCAGGTGATCTACGAAAACAAGAATCTGGCGCTGACGGAGCCCTACGCCGTATCCCCGGACAGCCCCAGCACGGCCAAATCCAGAAGCAAAGAGGAAGCAACCGATGAGCTCATCGAACGGCTCTTCACCACGATCATCCAAAACAGCCTCGAAACCTGGTGAGGGCGTGCGCCTGAACCGCTGGCTGGCTGAGTGCGGCATTTGCTCGCGCCGCGAGGCGGATGAGCTGATCCGCGCCGGCGAGGTGAGCGTGAACGATGAGGTCTGCTCCGACCTGGGCCGCAGGATCGATCCCGCTTCCGACAGAGTTTTCCACCAGGGCAGGGAGCTGAGACGCGTAACGGAAAAGGTATATCTGATGCTGAACAAACCGCGCGGATATGTGGTGACCCACTCCGACGAACTGCAGCGGCAAACCATCTACGGCCTGCTGCCGGACAGCGCCGCCAACCTGCGCTACGCCGGCCGCCTGGACAAGAACTCGGAAGGCCTGCTGCTGCTGACCAACGACGGTGAACTGATCAACGCCCTCACCCATCCCAAACGCAGGGTGGAAAAAGTTTACCGGGTGGAGATCAATCGCCATCTGAGCAGAAAAGAGCTGGAGGACCTGCGGCGCGGAGTGCAGATCGAAGGCGGGATCACCCAGCCGGCGGGAGTGTTTGTGAAAAACGACAGCGGCCAAGGCATGACGCTGAAGATGGTGATCACAGAAGGCCGCAAGCGCCAGATCCGCCAGATGGTGGAAGCGGTTGGGGCCAAGGTCCTGCACCTCAGAAGGCTGCAATTTGGCACCCTGCTGCTGAAAGACCTGCCCCTGGGCAGATGGCGTTACCTTTCAGGGGGGGAGATCCGCTCCCTGAAAGGCCTCACGGAGAATCCCAAGAAATGAAGATAGCCCTCATAGGTTTGCCCAAAAGCGGCAAGACAACCATCTTCAACGCCCTCACCGGCAGCGAGATCAGCACCGACAAATATGCCCCGGCGGCCGGCGAAGCCAACGTGGGGGTGGTGCAGGTCCCGGATGAAAGGGTGACCAGGCTCAGCGAGCTCTACAAACCCAAAAAGACCATCCATGCCCAAATCGAATACCGGGATTACCCCGGCATCTTTTCCGCCCACGCCGAGAATCCGGACAACCTTCTGTTTTCGGACATCAAGGCCAACGAAGGTTTTGTGCTGGTGCTGCGCGCTTTTGCCGACGAAGAACTGGACGAGCTTTTCGCCGCCGGGGAGCCGCTGGCGCAACTGGCCGGTTTCGAAGACGAGATGGTGCTCACGGACCTGATCGTGGCGGAAAAGAGGATCGAGAAGATTGAGCTGGGTTACAAGCGGGGCGTGAAAACCGCCGCCATCCAGTTTGAGGAAAAAATCCTGCGCAAGGTTTGCGAACACCTCCAGGGCGGGCAACCTCTGCGAGCGCTGCAGCTGCATCCGGATGAGGAAAAGATCCTGCGCGGCTTCCGCTTTTTCAGCCAGAAACCCATCCTGGTGCTGATCAACTGTTCCGAAGACGATTATCACGCTTTGGACGAACTGAAACAGGAGATCGCGGCCAGGGGCTACACCGCGGAAGTGATCGCGGGGAGGTTTGAAGAGGAACTGAGCAAACTGGACAGCGAGGAAGCGAAACTCTTCATGGAAGACATGGGCATCCGGGAGAGCATCCGCGACCGCTTTACCAGCCTGGGTTACAGCATGCTGGGCTACATCAGCTTCTTCACCGTGGGTGAGGACGAGGTTCGCGCCTGGACGATCGAAACGGGCGACAACGCCGTGACGGCGGCCGGCAAGATCCATTCAGACCTGGCCCGGGGCTTCATTCGCGCCGAGTGCTTCCGCTACGCCGACCTCCTGGAGCACGGCAGCGAAAAGCACCTGCGCGAAAAAGGTCTCTTCCGTCTGGAAGGAAAGGAATACATCGTTCAGGATGGGGATATCATCTCCATCCGGTTCAGCGTTTAGGAAAGCAGCATGGCCAAAGGCGTCAGGAAGAAAGTCAGCGCGAAAAGATCCCGTTCCGGCGGGCTGAGACTCTGGCAGAAACGCCTGCTCGCGGGTCTGGTGACGCTGCTTTCGCTGCTGGTGTTGATCAGCCTGCTCGATGGCCTGGATTCCATCCTGGCGGACAAGGATTATCTGAGCCTGAAAGGCAACCTGCTCAGCTCGGTGTTCCAAAAGGGCGTGCAGGTGGACAATCCCATCGGGGTGTTCGGCGTGACGGTCGGCTACGCCTGCTCCTACCTTTTCGGTTATTGGTTTTCCCTGATCGGGGCGGCGTTGTTGGGCATCGCCAGTTTCCTCTTTTTTCTCGACCCCCGGTCATCCCGCAACCGGCAAAAGTTCTATCTGCTGCTGATCGCGGGGTTTCTGCAGCAGATCTGGCTGTCCAGAAACCTGGTTGATCCCGGTCACACCCTGATCCCCAAGGCGATCTGGACAGGCCTGGAAGCCGTGTTCAACAATTTCGGCGCGACCCTGCTGCTGTTTTTGGGTATGGCCTTCGCCCTGATCCTCTTTTTCGAATACCGCCGCATGAAGGAATTCTTCGCCCGGGTCTGGTCCGACCTGACAACGCGCCCCGAATCAAGCCCCCGCAAAGAGAAACCGCCCCAGCCGACCATCAATAAAGATGTTCCCGCCCAACCCGTTCCAGCTCCGGTGATCCAAAACCATTCCCAGTCCGGGGAGCCGGATGCGGGCGGCTTTATGCCGGCGGATCCAGTTACAGCAGGCAAAAGCGTTGCCAAAGATAAGAAAGAGTCACGCGCGCCGCAGCCTGACAATCCGGCCGAAGATAAGCGCGAGTACGTGATGCCCCCGATCGCGGACTTTCTGGAAAGCCCGGTCAAACTCTCCGACCGCGACCGCAAGGAGATCGAAAACCAGATCCTGGGGACCAGCCAGGTGCTGAAAGGCAAGCTGGCGGAGTTCGGCATCGAAGCGGAAGTGCGCAACGTGAACATCGGGCCCATCATCACACAATATGAGCTGGAGCCCGCCAAGGGAGTGAAAGTGAACAAATTCACCTCCCTCGCGGATGACCTGGCCCTGGCCATCAAGGCCAAATCCATCCGCGTGCAGGCCCCCATTCCTGGACGCGGTCTGATCGGCATCGAGATCCCCAACCTGACCCGGGACATGATCTACCTGCGCGACCTTCTGCTTTGCGAAGAAATGAGGAACGCGGATTCCAAACTGGCTTTCGGGCTGGGCAAGGACATCGCCGGACGCCCCGTGGTTACGGATCTGGCCAGGATGCCCCATCTGCTGATCGCGGGGGCCACTGGCAGCGGTAAAAGCGTTTGCATCAACACCATAATCATGAGCTTCATCCTGCGCACCAAGCCGGAGGATCTGCGCCTGATCCTGATCGACCCCAAAAGGGTGGAACTGGCTGGCTACAATGGACTTCCGCACCTGATCGGCTCCGTGGTCACCGAACCGGACCAGGCCTTGGAAAACATGTATTGGGCAGTGCGGGAAATGGAGCACCGCTATGAACTGCTGCAGGAAGCCCGGGTGCGCGACATCGGCTCGTTCAACGAGAAAGCCGAGCAGGAAGGCGAACTGGAAAAACTGCCCTACATCGTGATCGTGGTGGACGAGTTCGCGGACTTGATCCTCACCAGCGGCAAGGACATCGAGTTGCCGATCACCCGGCTGGCCCAGATGTCACGCGCGGTTGGCATCCACCTGATCCTGGCCACCCAGCGCCCCTCGATCAAGGTGATCACCGGCATGATCAAGGCCAACTTTTCCGCCCGCATCGCCTTCCAGGTCTCATCCCGGGTGGATTCGCGCGTGATCCTGGACCAGATCGGCGCGGAACGCCTGCTGGGCAGCGGCGACATGCTCTTCCTGCCACCCGGAAAGGCTCTCACAGAAAGGATCCACGGCGCCTACGTCTCCGATCACGAGATCGCCAGGGTCTGTGAGTTTTTGGCCATGCAACCCAAGCCCCAACAGGATTTCAGCATCGTCAGCAGGGATGAGGACGAGCCGGGGGATTTTGAATATGACGACGAGCTTTTCCCCGAGGCCGCCAGGATAGTGGTGAGCGCCAACACGGCCTCGGTCTCAATGCTACAGCGGCATTTCAGGATCGGCTACGCCCGGGCGGGCAGATTGATCGACCTGCTGGAACGGGCCAGGATCATCGGACCCCATCTCGGCAGCAAATCCCGCGACGTGCTGGCCACCAGGAACGATCTGATCCAGCGCGGCATCATCCGCGAGGACGGGTAATGCGCAGGATGGCGGCCACGCGAGAGTATTAACTGCAGGAAAGCGTTCCACCGGGCTGATCCAACTTCTACAAGGATATGAGATGAAGAAGAGCATATTTGTTTTGCTGGCGCTGCTGGCGGCTGGGACGGCAATTGGCGCCCTGACCAGTTCTGAGCTGTATGCCAAGCTGCAGTTTGCCTACAAGGGCCTGTCAAGTTTCCAGGCCAATGTGCAGCAGAACAACCACTATCCCCAATTCAAGAAGACCATCACCTACTCCGGCAAGATCTATTTCACTCCGGGGCGCATGCTGATGAGTTTCAGCAAACCCGCCACCCAGGTGCTGAAGATCGAAAACGGAGGGGTGGAACTATATGACGCGTCGTCCAAAACGCTGTTCAAAAGCGTCGTGCAGCCACAATTTGGCAAGATGAACCCGGTGGAGATCCTGCAGCTCTACTGGGCCAAATCCGCGGTCACCATAATCACGCAGAACAAAGGCTCTGCCAGCGTGAAACTGGTGCCCCGCAAGGACGAGCTGGTGAGTTCGCTCACGGCAACCCTGAACAAAGAAAATGGGATCGTCAGCAAGCTGGGCTACACGGATAAAAGCGGCAACAGCGTCACCTATAGTTTCTCCGGGATCAAGCTAAACGGCTCCATTCCAGCCTCCGTCTGGAAGCAGGCCTATCCCAAGGACGTTCAAATCATTCGCTGAGAAGGGGTTACAGATATGCTCGCGCTGATCATGGCCGGAGGTTCCGGCACCCGTTTTTGGCCCGCCAGCCGGGCTTCATGTCCTAAACAATTCCTCAGGATCGCCGGCTCCAAATCCATGCTGCAGCTCACTTTTGAGCGTCTGGAACCCTTGGTCCCGGCTGAGCGTGTCTTTGTGGTGACCGCCGCTTCACAAGCTGAGCTGGTGCGGGAGCATCTGCCCCAAATCCCGGTGGACAACGTCATCATCGAACCTTTCGGGATGAACACCGCCCCCTGCATCGCGCTGGGCCTGGCGCGGCTGCAAAAGCTCCATCCTCCGGAGGAATGCATGGTGGTGCTGCCCGCCGACCACGTGATCCGCGAAGTTGGAGGGTTTCTGGACAGCCTTGTCCAAGCGGAGAAAGTGGCAAAGACAAAAGCGCTGGTCACCTTTGGCATAGTGCCGGAGTATCCCGCCACAGGCTATGGCTACATCGAATGCGGCGAAGAGCTGGAACCCGGGGTGTATCGGGTTTCGCGCTTCAAGGAAAAACCCGATCTGGCCACCGCGACAGAGTTTCTGCGCGCGGGCAGCTTCCTGTGGAACAGCGGCATGTTTTGCTGGACCCTGGAAGCGATCGGACAGGCCTTCAGGGATTTTCTGCCCGATGTTTTGGACATCGCCGGGGAAGTGCTGGACCTGCGCGCTGCGGGAGCCACCGAAGCCGCCGTGGCCGAAGTTTACGCCCGCATGCCGCGTGTGCCGATCGATGTCGGCATCATGGAACCGGCCAGCCGCAGGGCGGTGATCCCGGTTGGTTACGGCTGGAGCGATGTTGGTTCCTGGAAAGCGCTGGCAGACATCAGTGCCGCGGACAACGAACTGAACAGCTTCCAGCAGCCGGGATTCGCGCTGGACGCCCGCGACAACTATGTTTACAGCGACAAATATGTGGCGCTGATTGGCGTGGAGGGGCTGTGTGTGGTGGAAACCGGGGATGCCATTTTGGTGGCCACCAAGTCCCGGAGCGAAGAGGTGAAAAAAGTGGTGGAACAACTGCAAAAACAGAACAAGGATGACCTGTTATGAGATATATGTTGATTTTATTGGTCGCGGCTCTTGCCGCCTTGCCGGCCTTCGCCGCCATCGACCTGGCGCGGGAAACCAGCGCCCATGGCGGCATCCTGGCTCTCCGGGGTTCTCAGCTTTGGCTGCAGGAAGCTTCCGGCGAAGAACTGCGCCTACTGCTGGCCCCCGCGGCCCAGCTGGATTCACTGGGATTGAGCTTCGCCAGCGGCGACACCCTCTTTGTGGAAGGCATCCGCGACCAGGACCTGCTGCTGGTGGAAAAACTCCGCCAGGGGCACAACCCCGAGTGGCTTAGGCTGAGGGATTTCAGCCAGGGCTCCTTTGCCACCGGCGGATCCGCCAGCTACCGGGTGAGCCCCCAAACCTGCATCGGCTGCAGGCTCTGCCTGGCTCCCTGCCCCACCGGCGCGATCACTTTCAGCCGGGGAAAGGCCCAGATCGATCCCGCCAAATGCACCGAATGCGGCATCTGTGTGGAAGGAAACGGCAAATTCAGAGGCTGCCCCGTGGGCGCCATCTCCGGCGATTAGGTATTCGCACCAACCATGAGGCAGGGGATCACCTATTTGAAAGCTGCGGGCGCCATGCTGTTTTGGGCGCTTACCTTCGTGTGGATCAAAGTGGCGCTGGCCACCTACCGGCCCTACGAGATCGTGTTTCTGCGCCTGGCCCTGGCTTCGGCGCTGATGTTCGGGGTGATCTTCCTCTTCAAACAAAGGGAGCGGGTGGAGAAAAAAGACCTGCTCTACCTGATGATGGTGGCTTTTTTTGAGCCTTTTCTCTACTTTTTGGGCGAGGCCAACGGCATGCAGTTCGTGTCCTCCACCCTGGGCTCGCTGATCATTTCCACCATCCCGCTGGTCACGGCCTTGGGGGCGTGGCTGTTTCTCAAGGAAAAGATTTACTTTTTGCTGATAGTTGGCCTGCTGGTCTCGTTTGCCGGGGTCGCGCTGCTAAGTTTCGCCGAGCAGGATGTTTCGGGAACCCTGAAAGGGATCCTGTTGCTGATGCTGGCTGTCTTTGCCGGCATGTTCTATGGGATCACCGTGCGCAGCATCACGCTCAAGTACCGTTCCCTCACGATCGTGGCCTGGCAAAACTTTTTTGGCATGCTCTATATGCTGCCCGTGTTCCTGATCTTCGACTGGGGACATTTTTCCACTCTGCGGCACTCCGGCGAAGGGCTGCTGACCATCGCCGCCATGTCCGTCTTCGCCTCAGTCGGGGCTTTCCTGCTTTACACCGGGGTGCTCCGCGAACTGGGGGTGATCCGCTCCAACATCTTCACCAACCTGATCCCGGTTTTCACCGTCATTCTGGCCTGGCTGATCCTGGGCGACAGGGTTTCCTGGCGAACGGTGGCAGGGGTGACGCTGACCATTCTGGGGCTTCTGGTCTCTCAGTATCATGATCTTAAACGCAAACGGGGCAAAACAGTCCTGGAAAATATTCCACCATATGGAATGTGAGTTGCACACTAATTTACCAGCAAAATACAAAAACCGTGGAGGTTTTGGATGCGCCTTAAGCCAAAGACGCTCTTCCTGCTGGTGTTGATGGTTGGTTCCACTCTGCTGCTTACAGCGCAGGGCGTGAAATTCAGCGTTAGCCCCAATCAACTTAAACCTGGGGACAAAGGTGTCCTGCGGGCAACGCTGACCATCAGCGATCCGGAAAAGAAGCAGTCCTACGACCCCGCCGAGGGCGAGGACGGATATCTCTATCTGGTCCAGGTGGGCGATTATCCCCAGCTGACTTTTAGTAAAACCCAGTATCCCCGTCCCACCAAAGAAAAGGACGGCATCTGGGAGTATTACAAGTCCCTCACCCTGAGCCGTCCCTTCACTGTGAGCAAGACAGCCAAACCGGGCAAACTGAAACTAAGGGCCTCGATGACCTTTGGCCTTTGCCATCTGACCAGCGGTTTTTGCGACCCACCCCAGGACGCGGAAGGCAGCGTTAACCTGGAGATCCTGCCCTTGGAAGACGCCGCGGCGGCCGGCACGGAAACGGTGGAACCGGAACCAACCGCGGTAGAGGTTTTAGCCGGGGACAGCCTTGCCGTTTCGGCCACCGCTGAAACCGCGGCGGAGCCAGCCTCACCGGACAAAGCCACCGGCGGCCGGATCTGGTATTACCTGCTGCTGGCTCTGCTGGGCGGCATGGTGCTGAACCTCACGCCCTGCGTGCTGCCTATTTTGCCCATCCGCGCCATGAGCATGGTGAACCAGGCTCAGAAAGATGTAACCAAAGTCCTGATCCACACCTTGGTTTACACCCTGGGGGTGCTGCTCTCCTTCGGCTCCATCGCGGCTGTGTTTGTGATCGCGCGAGCTTCGGGGGTGAATCTCACCTACGGGTTCCTTAGCCAAAGCCTGCTTTACAACCTTATCATGATGAGCATCCTGTTCCTGTTCGGGCTGTCGCTGATGGGAGTTTGGGAAATGACCGTGCCCGGAATGAACGCCGCCGCCAAAACCACTTCCAAAAAGGGTTACGCTGGTTCCTTTTTCGGCGGGGTCTTCGCTTTTCTGCTGGGCTTTTCCTGCATGGGGCCCTTCATGGGGCCGGCGCTGGAAGTGGCTGTGCGCCTGTCTTCGCCGATGCTGGTGCTCTTTTTTCTGCTGATCGGCGTGGGCTTTGCCCTGCCTTTCATCATCATCAGCCTCTTCCCCAAAGCCCTCAAACTGATCCCCAAACCCGGCGAATGGATGAACATCTTCAAAGAACTGATGGGCTTCATCCTGATGTATCTCACCTGGAAATACTTTTCCAACGTTTGGGGCCTCACCAAAAGCGGGCCCTACCTGATGAAAACAGGGCTCTACCTGGTTTACCTGGGCTTCGCGGCCTGGCTCTACGGCCGCTTCGTGCGCCCCGAACATAAAAAGTGGCTGCAGTTCGTTCTGGGCCTCGCCGCCCTGGCCGCGATCGCCTTTTCCGCCTCCACCCTGCTGCCCTGGAAAGAAGAATACCGGCCCCAACCCGGCACTGCGGCCGCGTTCGACGGAATGCAGCCCGCGGACCATCCCGGCTGGTATGTGTTCAATCCGGAACTCTTTGCGCGCCTCCAGGCCGAGGGTAAAACCGTGTTTCTGGATATCGGCGCCGCCTGGTGCACCAACTGCAAGGTCAACGAAAAGAAAGTGCTGCATCAGCCCGACATCCAGGCGGAATTTGAGAAGCGCGGCGTGGTGCTGCTCAAGGGAGATTTCACCCGTGAAGACCCTGTCCTCAAAGACTGGATACAAAAGGGCGGCAGCATCGGCGTGCCCTTCAATGTGCTCTACATCCCGGGCCGCGATCCCATCAAAATGGCCGAGCTGTTTAGCAAGGCCGACCTGCTCAAAGCCCTGGAACAAATCCCGGAGACCTCCGAATGAAGAGATTAGTGATCCCCGTCCTGGTAGTTCTGGCCCTGTTCGCGGCCAGCTGCGACCGTTTTGCCCACAATTTCCTGCCCCCGGATGTGATCGACTTCCAGGCAGAGCTTTTCACGCCTCTGCATGAGGCGCTGCAGAGCCAGCCGGAAGCCGGGATCGACTCCGTGATGGTCTTCTATGCTGAGGATTATCTGCATTTCGGGCTGAACAAAGCGGACCGCCGGACCTGGCTGGAAGGCATCTTCCAGGCCCAGCCCACCGCCGTGGCCGGAGCCACGTTCCTTGATTCCGATCAGCTTTCCGACTCCACCGCCGTGGCCAACTGGAGGCTGACCATCACCGACAGCAAGGGCGTGATCGTGGACAGCACTTTCACCGGCGAGCGCCTGGCCAAACGTGATGGACGCTGGCTGCTGCGGGGCAATCAGATGAGCTGCGAGCCTCCAGTGGTGAAACAGCGCGTTATCATTGAATACTTCACCTTTCTGGGTTGCCCGAACTGTCCCCCGGTGGAAGCGGAACTCCACGATCTGCAACTGGCTTATCCCAACCAACTAAGCTATCTGGAACATCACATCACCGGGCCCCTCACCGTGACGGGAGACCCAACCTACGATTATTACGGGCCCTTCAGCGTGCCCACCTCCATCTTTGGAGGCGAGGTGATGCTCACCGGCAGTTCCTCCGACATCATTTCCACCTACGCCGCGCAGGTGCAGACCCTGGCCAATATCGACAGCAGGATCAACTATTCCGGCCTGAGCTACACCGTCGACGGCCAGACCATCAGCGGTACTGTGCAGCTGGATCTGTCGGAACCGTTCATCCACACGGACCTCGTGCTGAACTGCGTGCTCATAGAGCGCGTCTCCAGCTACTCAAATACCCAGGGCCAGCCCCTGCGCAACGTGGTGCGGGCCAAATCTGTCCAGAACATTGGTTCCCTGGATTTCCCCAACTCCGTCAGTTTCAGCCTCACCTCCTCAGTTCCCATCCCGGATGACGCTTCGCTGGTGATCTTCGCTCAGTGGCACCCGGTCTTTTTTGGCAACAACGCCACCATCTTCGGTGGGATAGAAGTGGAGCTTGACAGATAGATGAACTATTCAGAACATACAAAAAATAAACTCAAATAGGAGCATAGACATGAAACACTGGATCACCCTGATCATGATGGTCATTCTGGCCTCCACCCTGCTGGCCGAGCCCATGCCGGAATTCAAATTGCCGAATGAGGCAGGAAATAAAATCAGCCTGACCGAACTTTTGGGCAAGGGCCCCGTGATCGTGGATTTTTGGGCGGATTACTGCCAGCCCTGCAAACAGGCGATGCCCGCCCTGAACAGCCTCGTCCAAAGCTACGACAGCCTCACCGTTGTCCTGATCTCCATCGACGCCCCCAAAGCCCAGAACAAGGCCAAGAACTTCCTCAAAGGGAAGGACTACAAGTTTGTCACCCTCTTTGACCCGGATAAGATGCTGGCCAACAAGTTGAACGTCACCGAGCCACCCCACACCTTCATCCTGGACAAAACCGGCGAGATCGTGCTGGAACACAAAGGCTTTACCGCCGGGGTTGAGAAAGAATATGAGATGAAGATACGTTCCCTGCTGGGACTCGGGGCTGAAAAGGGGCACGGCTGCCAGAGCGAGACTCCCTGCGCCGACTGCCTGCGGGCCATGAACACTGAACCAGGCACCGACCCTGTTCCCAAAGAGGGTGGCGCTTCTCCATGCAACGGCTGCCGCTGATCATCCTGGCCGTGCTGCTTCTGGCCTGCGCGGTCCTGCCAGCCCAAAACGCTCCCCTGATCACCGGGCTTAATGAAGCCAGCCTCATCTACCGTAGCGTGCCGGATTCACTCCACGTCTATTTCAGGAACTCCTTCGGCTTCAGCCTGGGCTACAAGAACTTCAGCCTGGGGATGAAATTCATCGCCGAACTGCCCAAATACAGCACCGATCAGGCCGAACTGCTGGACGAACTCAGCTCCGACCGCCTCAGCCTCGGCTGGAAGGAACTTTACGCTTCCTACGCCAAGGACGCCTACCTCATCCACGCGGGCATCATCGAGGAAAGCTTCGGCTCTGGTCTCGTGTTCCGCAGTTATCAGGACCTTGAGCTGGACGAAGATTACCGGGTGACCGGATTCAAATTCCGCTACGACGACAAGCTGCGCCTGAAGGCTCTCTACAGTGGGTTTCCCAGCCCCAGTTCCGCCGGCAAGCTCGATCTGGCTTATGGCGCGGATGCCGAATACCCGGTTTTGGAAGCCCTGACTCTGGGAGCCTCATTTGTGGGGCTGCAAACCCTCATCGGCAACTCCTACCGGCAGGATGACATTTTGGGAGCCAGGGCCGGCCTGATCCTCGATGTGCTCGAGGTTTCAGCTGAAGCCGCCTATCGGGACGACAAGATCAAACCCGCCGAGGAAGACGGACTCGCCATCTACACAAATGCCTCGGTCTATCTGGGGCCGGTGCAGCTCAGCGGTGCTTACAAGCACTACGACCACTTCGAATACCGCAACCGGCTTCAGGATCTGCCTCTGGCCAACCATCACAACGAGACCCTGGCCGACGACCAGGGTTCCGGCGCCGACGAACGTGGCTTCCAAGCTTGGACCAACATCGCCCTGGGCCAGTTCCTCAGCCTCGACCTGGATTATGCCGAAGCCTGGAACGAATCCCGGACCAAGCAGATGAACAATGCCTACGCCGGATTGAACTGGCAGCGCGAATCCGTGTCCGCGACCCTGTCTTACAGCCAGATCGAAAAGGTTGATTCAGCCGGGCGCCATTGGCAAAAGGAAGGCTACCCCGCCTTCGTGGTCAGCTTCCCCGCCGGCAAGGCCGGCCTGGTGCTCTCCGGCGAATTCAAGACCGTCGAGAAGCTGGTTCTGGATACCTTCCTGAATGATTACACCGAGATCGGGCATTACGAACCCCGCCTCCAGGCTGATCTCAGCCTGGGCAAACTGAACCTTTCCCTGGGCGCGCAAAGCTGGTGGAGTGACTTTTCCTCCATCACCACAAGCCATTACTGGCCCAGTGTCGAACTCAAATATCCCATCCTGACGGATTCCGACCTGCTGCTCTTCGCGGGCAGGGAAGCCGGCGGCAAAGTTTGCCGCAATGGCGTCTGCCGCTATGTGGCTCCATTTTCCGGAGTTCGCCTGGAACTAGCCACCAGGTTCTAAAACCATGAGGTAACCAACATGAAAAGATCGATCATTTTGTTCATCCTGTTGCTGACGGCAGCCTTGGCGGCCGTTCCCACCTATTATCCGCTCACCACCATCGCGGAATCCTGCGTGATCCAGGATAACGCGCCCAGCAACACCGCCCTGGCTGATCTGGACGCTGTGCTGAACGTCACTCACCGCGGCGAATTCATCGCCGCCAGGCTCTATCACAGTTCCGGCGCTCTCAGCAGTCCCAGCGTGGAGGACCGGTTCAGCTATTACGATGCCATCTCCGTTCCCACTGTGGTTTTCAACGGGACGGAAAACCTGGTGGGCATCCAGCCTGAGTTTTCTTATGAACAACTCGTGAAGGGCAAGCTCTTTCAGCCCTCGCCCCTCAAACTGCAGATCACCAACTTCAATCCCGCCAGCGGCGCCATCTCAGTCTCCGCCTGGCTGCTCGACCCCGCGGTTGACGTAACAAACCAGAACCTCGTCCTGATGCTGGTGGAGGATAATGTGGGAGCGGAAACCAACGTTACCCGCCAACTGAAATACCAGTCCATCAGCTTGCCTGGAAACGGCAATCCGGTGGTTTTCACAGATACTTTTACGGTCGATCCCGGCTGGAACCAGGGCAATCTCTGGGCCGCGGCTCTCGTCCAGACGAATTCGAAGCAGATCCTGCAAAGCGTATCCACCCTGCCCTTGCCAGACTACAACATACGCGCGGCGATGGATTGGGATCCGGCCGGACTGGTTGCCCCACCCAACGCCTATATGAACTCAGAACCTCTGTGGATCTTCAACACCGGTTCGTATGACAATATGCAGATACGCCTCCTTCCAGACCTCGCCCCCGAGGGCTGGTATTTCAATTACTGTGATGAAGAAGGCAACTGCTATCCCGGCGATTCACCCCTTCCCCTGATTCTCGGCGCAGGAGATTCCAGGTCCTTTCATCTCAACCTATACGTGGGAGAGCCCGGTATCGCCACCTTCCACTACGAGATCACATCTGCCAACCTGGGCACCTACATCATCCCCTTCGTTCTGCAGGCCGGCACAGCAGTGGCTGATCAAGTGCTCCAACCCGCTCTAAGCCTGGAATCAAACAGCCCCAATCCCTTCCGCGGCGGCACCAGTTTTTGGGTTTCTGCCGAAAAGTCCGGCCGGGCAAGCGTCCAGATCTTCGACCTGAGGGGCCGGCTGATAGCCGAGACTTCCTCCCATAGCCTTGATCCCGGTTCCAACCGCATTGACTGGCAGGCGCCCGCAAATCTGCCCTCCGGGATATATCTCTATCGCCTGAAAGTCAGCTTAGCCCCGCCCCGCCGGATGCTGTTGCTGAAATAGAATGCTGCCATGAAGAAACACCTGGCACTGCTGCTGATCCTCTGCCTGACAGGTCTTGTCCTTTCGGCCAGCCCGCTGGCAACCGAGCTGGAAAACGCCATCCGGGTTACCCAAAGCGCCGATCAGGCCTTGCTGGTGATCGCTGATTACCGGGAGCGGATCAGCGACTTGGACGATCTGAGGATCCTCCAAAATTATTGGATGCAGATCGATGCGGATGGCTGCCGTGCATGGTTTGCGGACAAACACGCCGCCCAACCCGAAGCCTCGGAATTTGAATACCTCTGGTTGCGAGGGCTGGAGGACCCGGCTGTACAAATTTCCGGAGGACGAGCCCTGATCCGGCGCGACCCGGATTTTTACTGGGGTTACCGGCTGTTCAGCAACACCTTATCCCAGATCCTGCAAGATCCGGACACCCCGGACTCCCTTCGTGAGGACATTGTGACCAACCTGGCCAGTGACCGCTCCCTCCTTCAGCAGGGATTGCGAAAATGGCCGGGTGACGATTATCTGCGCCTGGCCCTCTTTCACCATCACGCCTCCCAGGGAGAAAACGAAGCCGCCGAACAGCAATTGCTCAATCTCCAGGATCCCGCGGCCATCGAAGCCAATTTCCGCCAGGTGTTCGAATTCATCGAGGCCACAGGAAAGGTCCGCCCCTTCGAGGTACTCTTTCCCAAAGTGATCTCAAGCACCATCGCCAGAGGGGAATTGACCGCCGCTGACAGCCTGGCCTACTACCAGTTCTACTATCTGGAAGCATTGAAAATGGCCGCGGACTGGCCCCGGATGCTGGATTATTTTGCCCTTCACCCCGGTCTGAAAACCGACGACAGCACTCTCAGAACCCGCATCCTGATGCATATTGGCCTAGATCAGCTGGAAACCGCCCTGAACCTCCTGGAAGGAGCGATGGCCGCCGGTCTGGTTTCCTATCCTGAAGCTTTGGCAGAAGAAGATTACGCGCCTCTGAGGGCTCTGCCCCGATATGCTGGGATAATGTCTCTGGCAGAGGCAAACTGGGAACAGGGCAAGGTTCAGCGCAAGACCGAGATCCTGGCTGGATTGACCTCCAGGCCAGCGCCGCTATGGGAACTTCCGGATGCCGTGGGAAATCTGGTCCGGTTGGAAGACCTGCGCGGCAAGATCGTGATCCTGGATTTCTGGGCCCTGTGGTGCGCTCCCTGCCTCAAAACCCTGTCCAAATTGCAGGCCTGGAAAAAGGACAACCCTGGTGACGATCTGGTCCTCATCTCTGTTAACGTCTGGGAAAACCCCTCCGATCACGAGGCCGCCATCAAACACTTCACCAACAACCGCTACGATCTGACCTTGCTTTTCGGCGGCAGCGAAATTCCCAAGGCTTATGGTTTCTCAGCGATACCCTGGCTCTGCGCCATCGACGTAAACGGCAACATTGCCTTTACCCTGAGCGGTGACAGCCCTGTGCTGGCTGAAACCCTGGACTTCTGGGTGGAGGCTTTGCGCCACTGAGAGGTCCGTTGATGCGATTCCTGAAGAATATTCTCACCCCCAAGGAACAGACCGCTCTGCTCGTGATCTGCGGTCTGGCCATCCTGGGCTTGCTGGCCGGGCAGTTTCAAGGCCGGCAAACCTTGCTGCCAGGCTCCCAAACGGAACTGGCGACCCCGGAATTGCTTGCCGTGGCTACGGAGGAGGACAAACCCGTACAGATCGATATCCGCACCGCCTCCAGGGAAGAGTTGATGCTGCTGCCCGGGATCGGGGAGAAACGCGCCCAAGAGATCGTAGATCACCGCAAGAAGAAACCTTTTTCCAGCACCGATGACTTACTCGAGATCAAGGGGATCGGGCCTAAAACCTTGGCCAAGATGCTGCCTTCCCTGCTTCAGTTCGGAGCACCTCAGTTTACGCCAGAAAACGCTGTCGATCCCGGTGCAATGACCACCATCGGGCTGATCGAGGCAGATTCCGAAAGCTCCAAAAGTGCTGATAAATCCAACCAAGGCTCCCGGGAAGACAAACCCAAACCCATTCCCAAAACCCAGCTAACCAATATCGTCAACCTCAACTCAGCCGGGCTGGAGGAACTCTGCACCCTGCCAGGGATAGGAGAGGTAAAAGCCCAGGCCATAATTGATTACCGCAAGGAAAATGGGCCGTTTCAGAGCCTGGAGGAGATCACAAATGTCAAGGGCATCGGAGCCAAAACCCTGGAAAAGATCCGCCACCGCCTCAGCATCTGAATAGACGAATGTAGCCCGTAACTATACTGGGCAGATGGATACGATGATGTGCTGGGCTATCTGTTCTGTAGTATTCCCCGGAAAATGTTGTCAAGATATTGGTCAAGATGCTGTTTACGGAGCTTTTTGTTGCGTTTGGCCGCAGCATTTGCCGAGCCGTAAATATTGCCCAGATAAAATCCCAGCCCCACCGCGCCCACGCTTACCGCAGAAAAATACAAGTGCTTTTCCGAGAGCTCATAAGCTGCGCCTAAAAGGATGGCATTGGTCAGAAGTGAAGACAAAGCGGTCTGCCAAGCCCCGGTATAAGCGTAACCCAGCCCGGGGACAACGCCCAGGATCCCGGCCAGCAGCGGCGATCGGAAATCCAACTCTTTGTTTTCCCGGACTATCCTGGCCACATCGCTTCTGAGGCTTGTATATGCGGGATCGGACAACTGTGACAGCCTCTCCTCGGCAACGGTGTATCTGCCCCGATAAGCCTCACTCAGGCTATAGATGAGGCTTTTGGCGGGATCCTGGGCGTCATCGCTGACTATGGAGGCAACGTCGGGGCGGTCCTGCTTCAGATTGGCCAGCGCCACATAGAGCCGGTCTTCCCTTGCCATGTTGCCGTCCAGGTAATCCAGCAAACCCGCATAATCTCCACCCTCCAGATAGCACTCCCGGATCC
>JAGOIS010000159.1 GCA_017995495.1 Candidatus Cloacimonadota bacterium | reverse complement strand
GGATAAGTTCCGCGCCATTGGCAAAGAACTCGGTGTGATCTGATCCCTACGAAATAAATATTACCTAAAAAAAATAAAGCCATACCAGGAGGAATAATGGTCAGTAAAAGCAGTGCCGAATACTACGGCAACCTGAAAGAGATGTCTCCGATCCGCGCCATCGCCGAGACGCTGATGAACTCACACACCGTGCGCAAGATCGACATCCGCGAAGCCTATGAAATGGCAAAGAAACAACCGGGGGTGACAGTCACCGATCTGCCGGTTTATCCGGAATTCGTCAAACTCCACAACCTGCCGGCTGATACCAAAGTGATCGACGATTGCCACGGCAACATCATTGGCCGAACAGCCAAAGCCCGCCGCTTCTACCATCGCCTCGATCCCAGCAAGAAAAACAAGCTGGAAGGCGATTTCCGCGAGGCGGTCTGGCAGATGCAGCATTATCCGCTCATCAAGGCGGAAGCCATCCTGGGCATGGACCCCGATCTGATGATCAAGGCCACCTTCATCACCACAGAATCCGACGTGGCCAATGTCTACAACTGGCTGCTGAACTTCGCGCCCTACGCACAGCTGAAAGATAAGTATGAAGCCAGCCCCAAACTGCCCATTCAGGATATCATCCTGATCGCCTTCAACGAATGGACCTGCGACGATCCTTTTTACAACAACGTCGGCGCGCCCCAACTGGCCTTGGTGGATGAAAAGCACAACGTGCTGGTGAACCTGGGCATGCGCTATTTCGGCGAACGCAAGAAAGGCACCCTCACCCTGGCCTGGACCTCCGGCATCCGCATCGGCATGGCCGCCTGCCACGGCGGCATCAAGGAACTGGATTTCAGCACCTGTGAAGATCCCAAATTCCACGGCCTCGGCAAACGCTCCATCGCCTTCTACGGCCTTTCCGGCACCGGCAAATCCTCCCACACCAACAGCCACGACAACGCCGGCACCATGCCCGCGGGCGTGGCCAAAGTGGTGCTGCACGACGACGCTTTCCAGATCGACCTGGAAAACAAGCTCTGCCGCGTGTGGGAACCCACCCTGTTCGACAAAACGGACAGCCGCCCGCCGGATCATCCGGACTGGAAATTCGCCCTGGCCGTTATGAACCACGCCGTCGTGGAACTGGACGGCAAAAGGATCCCCATCGGCCAGGACGCCCGCAACCAAAACGGCCGCGCCTTGCTGGACCGCGCTCTGCTGGGGAATTATGTGAACCGCTGCGCCTTCCCCAAAGCCCTGGTGTGGCTGATGAAGGATTCCGTGCTGCCCCCCATCGTGAAACTGGCCGACAAACACCTCGCCATCGCCATGGGCGCCGCGCTGATGACCCAGCGTAACCGCGCCGAGAACGTTCCCGAGGAAGAGCTGAACAAGCTGGTTTTCGAACCTTTCGCCAATCCCTTCCGGGTGTATGAACTCTACCGCGACGTGGAGGCCTTCATCCACGTGGCCGACAACGGAGCGGATTTCTACTGCTTCAATTCCCGCGGCTACTGGAAAGAATCCGACGACGTGCTGGAAGCCATACCCCTCAAAACCTCGCTTACCCTGCAAACCGCCGTCCTGCTGGACCAGCTGCAGTGGCAGCCCTGGCCCGCCCTGCCCGGGGCGATGATCCCCACCCCTGCCAGCATCGAAAAGATCCTCCCGGGCTACTACGAACGCTACGACCCGGCCAAACGCGGCAACCCGGAAAAATACCTGGAACTGCTCAAAGACCGCTTCCAGCAGCGCCGCGATTACCTGATGGGCAGCGACCTCCAGGAAAAACCCGAACTCCAGAAATCGGTGGTGGACGCCCTTAACCTGAGCCTCTAAGCCACCCTCACCACATAAAAGCATCAAGGGACCCGGTTTTCCGGGTCCCTATTTATTTGTGCTTCTATCCTTCCGTGGTTATTTTTTTAACCTTCATGTGGGTTTCATTTGGTGATTTTACAGTCATTGAGCAGAAGGTATTGACCATCGGAAACTGTTACATAGGTTGAGTTTTCAAAGTTATCATTGGCCACGATGTCATCTAAGCTATGTTCCGCGGTTGAATACACCGCGTAGTATCCACTTTCGTCCTGGATCGCGCTCAGTTTGTATTCACCAGAAGATATATGGAGACCGACTTTGAACATGCCTTCCCCGCTGGTATCCAGTTCTTTTACTTCATCGATTGGTACTGCAAATGCGTCTGTTAACTCAAGGTATTGGCCAGGTTTAATAACGATGATTGAGTTAGTTTCAAAATTATCGTTACTCACAATATCATCCAGAGTACCTTTACTCGTGGAATTGATGGAAAAGTAGCCTCCATCATCATCTGCGAATAGAACATACTCCCCTGGAGGGATATCCTGGCCAACTTTGTGCATACCGCTTTGATACATGTTTTTATAATCCTGATCGACCTTTTGTATCGGTTGCTCTTCAATTGTCTCGATTGCCTGTTCAGGTTGCGCATCGTCGCTTTTGCACCCGAAAGTGCTTAACAACACTACTGCGAAAAACGCCCACATGAACAACGATAGTCTGTTTGTAGCTGTTGACTTTGCGAAGTAACTCATTTTTTCTCCTTTGACGGTATTTGTATGTTTCAGTTTTAAAATCACTTAAAGTAATTGCATACGGCTTTTATTATCGCCGTGTCCTATTCACGCCGATATCATTAATCTTCATCCCGCTCCGGGTGGGGATTGAAGCAATAGCCCACGCCGTGCACTTTTTGGATCAGGCCGCTGCGATTGCCGAGTTTTTCGCGCAAGTTGCGGATATGCACGTCCATGTTGCGTTCCACCAAGATCTTGGCGCGCCCCAGAGATAGTCGAGGACCTCGCTGCGCAGGATGGCGCGCACCCTGGCGGTAAATTCATTGATATGAAAGGTTTTGCGGATATAGCCATCCGCGCCGAGGTCCAGCCCGGTAATGATGTCGTTTTGCTCCAGACGCCCGGTACCATGATGCTGGGGATCTTCTGGTAGGCGGAATCCGATTTCAGGTCGCGGCAAACATCCAGCCCGTCGCGATTCGGAAGCGCCAGGTCCAGTGAGTCTTCAACGATATAAATCAAGCTCATACATTCAACCATGTCATAGTAGTGCAAAGAAAAGGAGATGGGGTTTTTCTGGCAAGATTTATTATGTTAATTGTTCTTAACAAATCGCCAAAAGTCTTTTGGGAAAACGATTTGAAGGGTACTTGGCTGGCAATTTCCGGCCGGTTGCGAAAGAAATTTGGCCAGCTGAGACCTTGACAATTTAGAAAACATCCTGTCCAGATTTCGAAGCGGCTCCCATTATCAATACGGTATCAATACGGAATCAATACGGATTTCATCCGTATTGATTCCGTATTGATACCGTATTGATCGCCGGAGCGAAGGGAAGACTGTCAGATCTTGGCGGCCCGGCGGCTGAACCAGTTGTCCTCAGGCAAATATTTCCGGGCTTCGATGATGTCCCGTTTCAGGCGGGCCAGATATTTTGGGTTGTTGTCCCTGATCTGGGCGTAGAAGCAGGCGAACATCAGATAGCGGCGGTAATTCAGGAAGAGCTCCACGCGGCTGTATTCCTCCGGGGTAAGCGAGTTTTCGCTGGCGTAGCCTAGCATGAAGGGGGTTACGAAAATGGCATCCAGTTCGTCAATGCGCCTGGCCCAGGGGGAATGGAAATTCACGCGCGAATATTCGCTGTAAACGCAGATGGCGAGATCCACCATGAACCAGAGG
>JAGOIS010000158.1 GCA_017995495.1 Candidatus Cloacimonadota bacterium | reverse complement strand
GCCTCAGCGAAGTGATAGACAGGGTTTCCACCCGGATGGAAGGGGCCAACGCCAGCATCGACATCAAAACCATGGGCGACTACGATTTTTCCACCCGGGCAAACTCAGACAACAGCCGGATAACAGTGCTGATCAACTCTGAAGCTGCCGCATCAGCCACTCAGCCCCAGGCATCGACATCACCGGGAACCAAGCTCAGAAAACCCGATCAGCCTCCTCTGCCCGCGCCTCCGCTGGAGCGCTCCGCCACTCCGGAAGACCCGCAAAAAACCCAGGAATCACCCACTTCCGTGTATGCGGAGGATCCAAGCTCCCCGGGGGAAACAGGAAGCCAGGCTGATATGGCAGATCCAGAACCACGGACTGGAGCGGCAGCAGCAGAGGAGATGAACCCAAGGCAAAAGAACAGGCTTCTTCCCCTCTGGTTGATCCTTGGCTCCACGGCCCTGCTCGGTTTGTGGGTGATCCTGAAATTTTTGGTGCGGAGAAAACCGCAGGCCAAACCTGAACCCCCGGATCCCAGAAAAGCCACGGCCACTCCGGCAGGCACGACCCTGCTGCTGGACCCCGAAACCCGGCTCCGGATGGTGCAAAAGCTGCTGGATCAGGGATGGACCGCCACCGAGATCTCGCGCGAGATCCGTCTGGACCTTCAGGAGACAGAGGAGATCGTCAGGCAGTTGCGCAACGGCAGGACATGAAAACTCAAACCACCGCTCAGGCCTGGCCAAGAGTCATCACGCTGCTCCTTCTGAGCGCTGTGGGGGCGGTATGCCAGGCGCAGACGGCTTTTGTGAACACGGCGTTCTATCCGGACGTGCGCAGCCGCCTCGTGTCCAGCCCCCTCTCCGAAAATGAGACCTATGCCCTGAGCGACCCTCTGGTCCCCGGCCCCGGAGCCCATGCTCCTTTCATGAACTGGCGAACGATCAAGGCCTCGGCGGCGGAGCTGTTCCTGCCCGGTTCCCCCCAACGGGCTTTGCTCCAATATGCGTATTCGGATTCCAGTTTGAGCTACCGCCTGGAAACCAATTTCTTCACGGGTTGGGACCAGCGCTGGGACCCCGCGGGCGCTTACGGCCTCCATTCACTGGGCCTGAGGGTCAATTCCACTTTCAACGGCAAATTCAGGGCCAGGGGTGTCTATTGGAACGGCAAATTTTACGGCGATAAAGCCGCTGCCAGCCATTCCCCCTTGATCGACGGATCGGGTTCCACCAGCACCAACAATGTTTATGCCGATAATATCAATGGAGAGCTCAGCTATAACGGAGAGCATTTCAGTGCCTCCCTCGGGCGGGGAAGGTTCCAGATCGGCAATACCCTTTCCGGCTCCATTGTGCTTTCGGACCAGCTGAATGAATACGACTATGCCCTGCTGGAACAAAGGGTGGGCCAGTTCAGTTTTTCCTTCCTGCACGCGTCCCTGATGGCGGACACCCTGGTGGCTGGCCTGCATCCTGCCAAATATGCCGCCGTCCATCAGCTCACCTGGCAGCCCAAGCCCTCTCTGGATGTGTTTTACGGCGAAACAGTTACCTACGGCAACCGGATCGACCTCAGCTACTTGTTGCCGATCATTCACACCCGCGAGGGCAGATACTCGACGGCCGAAGCGGACAACCGCAACGTCTACGGCGGAGTCAATTTCAGGCCGGCTAATGACCTCACCCTCTACGCGACCATGCTGCTCGACGAACTGACCCTGAGCAAGCTCCTGAGCAACTGGTGGGGCAACAAATACGCCATCCAGCTGGGCACATCATGGAACCTGCCGCTGCGCTGGCAGAGCGAAAAACCCCGCCTGGGCCTGGAATTCACCGCCGTGCGGCCCTGGACCTACACCCATTACACCAACGTGACAATGTACTCCCAGGATGGCAGGCCGCTGGGCTATGCCAAGGGATCAAACCTTCTGGATGCCACCGCCGAACTTAATTTCCCCCTGCCCTGGAATTCACGATGGGACAGCCAGTTTTCCTGCACCTGGCAAGGCAGCCGGGGCAACGACTGGCGCGTGAATTACCGAACTGAATTTCCCCCCGGGATCACCAACACAGCCCCGGCCTACTGGCTGGAGGGCGATCTCAGCGTCATCACGGTCTGGCAAAACACGTTGAGGATAGGGGTCATGGCCCACCATCAATTCCTGCTGGGGCACCGTTCCCAGTTCGGCCCCGTTCCCAGCCACGCCCTGTTCGCGGGCTGGCAGGTTTCTTTTTAAGGAGGATATCATGCCCATAGTCGATCGCCTTGAATACCCCAAAAAATACAAAATGAAAGGAACTTTGCTGCTGCTGGTGATCTTGGCGGCGCTGGGGGGCATCGTTGGGCTGAGGCTCAGCGGCGAAGCCCGGGCCAAACGCATCGTGGTGCACAGCGTGGGCTTTGATGAGTATGACCGCAACTTCATCCGGGTCAAATACGAGATCGAGAACAAGGGGAGGAAAACCGAGCAGGCGGACCTGCTGATCAAGGTCTTCGACGCCGCCGGCGAGGAGATCGCCAGCATCTTTTTCAGGACGGAGATCAAGGCCCAAACCCGGGAATTTCAGGGCAAGTACCTCGACAAGCTCAACCGCCCCCTGCGGGAGGGTGAAATTCCCCACAAGGTGACCATCGAGCTGCGCCAAAGGGGCCTGCTGAGCAATTGATCTGAGCGAACCCCCAAAGCCAGCCGCGGTTTCAGCCTGCCGGGCGCCGATCCCGCTTGACATAAAAGCGCCCTTCAAACAGCCTGCCGCAAATCCAAATCTCATAGGAACGAACATCCCCCATGCGCTTACAAAATCTTAACCCGGTGGAGCGGAGAACGACCATCCTGCTGGTGCTGGCCGCGCTGTTCAACGGCGTGATCCTCTCCCTCAGCCAAACCCAGGATATCATCGCCCGCAAAGCCCTCCACGCCCAAGACTGGCAGTTGATGCTGATGACCATGCTCTGGCCGGTGGCGAATTTCTTTTCGGTTTGGTGGGCCAGGGTTTTTGAGCGCAGTTGCCACAAACAGCGTTATTTCGTTATCGCCGGCATCATCGGACGCCTCACCCTGGTCTATGCCATCTGGCTGGTTTCCATGAACGAATATCTGGTACTGCTCGGTCTGCTGTTCGCCTCCAATTCCCTCATCGTGCCAGCCCAGAACAGCATCTATCAGCGCAATATCGACCCCAGCCGCCGGGCCAGGGTGTTCGGCATCATCCAGAGCGTGGGGATAGCCGTTTCGGTGGGGCTCACCTTCATCGCCGGGCGCCTTTTGGATATCCGGGAGGACAGCTTCCGCCTCATTTTGGTGGTCACGGGCATCGTGGGATTCATCAGTGCTGCCGTTCTGGCCATGATCCGCATCCAGGAACCGCTGGGGCCAAGGGATTGCCAACCCTTGCACTGGAAACGGGTCTTGTACGAGCCGGTGACCGGCACCCTGAAGCTCCTCAGGGAAAACAAAGCCTTCGCCGCCTTTGAGCGCAGCTTTTCCATCTACGGCATGGGTTTTATCATGATGCAGCCGATCATCCCCATCTACCTCGTGGACAAACTGCAGCTCACCTACACGGCCAATTTCCTCGCCAAGGGCATCGTCTCCCAACTGGGCATGCTCTTTCTCTCCCCCCTCATCGGCAAACTGCACGACAGGATGCACCCCTTCCGCTTTATGGCGGCGGCTTTCGGGCTGTTGATGTTCTTTCCCCTCCTGTTCGTGGTCTCCTCACTGGTCCAGGGGGAGGCGGTGTTGCCCGTCGTGATCGTGTTTGTGGCCT
>JAGOIS010000157.1 GCA_017995495.1 Candidatus Cloacimonadota bacterium | reverse complement strand
GTCCTCGATCGAGAGCCAGGGGTTGGCTTCCATCTGCTTCATTCCCAGGGAGATGCGGCGGTTTTCCTTGTCCAGTTCCAGCACGATGGCGTTCACGGTGTCGCCCACTTTCACGATCTTACGGGCATCGGTGATCTTTTTGGTCCAGCTCATCTCGGAGATGTGCACCAGTCCTTCCACACCGGGCTCGAGTTCCACAAAGGCGCCGAAGGATTTTATGCTGACCACCTTGCCGGTGACGCGTACCCCCTCGGGGAATTTGATGGCCACGTTTTCCCAAGGATGGGGAACCAACTGTTTGAGGCCGAGGGAGATCTTGTTGGTTTCGGGATCGAATTTGATCACTTTCACCTTCACCTTGTCGCCGATGTTGAGCATGTCCGTGGGGTGGTTGATCTTGCCCCAGCTCATGTCGGTGAGGTGCAGGAGGCCGTCGATGCCTCCCAGATCGATGAAAGCGCCATATTGAGTTATATTCTTCACCTCTCCGTCAAGTTCGGAATCCACCTGGATGCGGGAGAGCAGGTCCAGACGTTTGACGCTGGCCTCTTCATCCAGCACTTTCTTGCGGGAGAGGATGATGTTGCGGTGTTCCTCGTCGATGTTCATCACCTTGAACTGGAGTTCCTTGCCGATGAACTGGTCGAGGTTGGGAATGGGTTTGAGCGACATCTGCGAGCCGGGCAGGAAGGCTTCGATGCCCATCACGTTCACGATCATGCCGCCCTTTACGCGGCGGCGGATGGTGCCGTTGAGGATGGTGCCGTCATCGGCGGCCTGCTTGATCAGCTCGATGTTCTTGATGAAATCGGCTTTCCGCTTGGAGAGGGAGAGCCGACCTTCGCCGTTGTCCAGATCGTTGATGAAGACCAGGATGCGGGAATTCACCTCCGGGATGCCGGTGTACTCGAATTCGCTGATGGGGATGGCCCCGTCGCTCTTGAAGCCGATGTCCACCACCACGTCCTTGTCGTTGACGCTCACCACCGTGCCTTCTTTGATCTCGCCACGGCGGAAGCTGGAATCGTGTTCCTCGAGGAGGTTCATCAACTCGTCGTCTGGATGCGGTGCTTTGGTTTCGGGTTGTTTGACAGGTTCCGCGGGTGTTTGGACCTTCTCCTCGGCAATAGGTTCCGCCGGGGGTTCGGGCGCTGGTTCTTCCGCGGGGGTTTCAGCCTGGGGTGCGGGCTGTGCTTCTTCTTCGGCGGCAGTTTCCGCCGGGGTTTCAGGCTCCACCGGAGTTTCCGGGGCCGCCTCTGCTTCAGGTTCTGACTTTACCTCGGCAATAGGTTCCGCTTCGGGTGCCGTGACTTCTTCAGTTGCTTTTGACGTCGCGCCTTCCCCTTCCTTCAGTATTTCTTCCGGAACGGGCTGGTCTTGGTTTTGATCATGTTCTAGCATGATTCCTCCTTATACGTGGGGATATCCTCCAGGCGGGTTGCCGCCCCGGGGATCCCCTTTAATTCGTGAATTTGGTTAAAAACTTCCACAATGGCTTCCTCCGGCGTGGAGGCGCCTGCCGCCAGGCCGATGGTTTCGGCTCCGGCCAGATCAGCCGGAGTGATCTCTCCGGCATCTTCCACATGCAGGCTGCGGGTTTCAGCGGAACAGAGGTCGTGCAGCATTTTGGTGTTGGAGCTGTTGCGGCCCCCGATCACGATCATCAGGTCCGATACTTTTGCCAGCGCGAGGGTGGCTTCCTGGCTCAGTGCCGTGGCGGAACAGATGGTGTTGAAAACCACCAGTTCCAGGCACCGGGGCAGAACGAGCCGCACCAGGCTTTGCAGGTTGGCCAGCTTCTGCGTGGTCTGGCAGACTACGCACAGCGATTTCCAGCTTTCCGCGCCGGGGTCCTCGCCGGGCCGGACCACCCGGGTGAGAGAGTCGCCGTAGGACAGCATTCCCTTCACCTCCGGATGTTCAGGATCACCGAGGATGAGCACCGGAACTCCGTGTTTCGAGGCCACAAGTTGCTGGGCGCGTTTCACATAGGGGCAGGTGGCGTCTATGATCTCGTTGTTGCCGGCCTGCAAGGTTTCCAGGTCCTGTCTGGAAGCGCCGTGGGACCGGAGCACCACCTTTTTGCCGGTTGGCTCTTCAGCCGACTTGGCTGTGCCAATGCCTTCCGCGGCAAGTTCTTTCACGATCCGGGGATTGTGGATGAGCTCGCCCAGGGTGACAACCTCGCCTCCGGCCGCGCGAGCTTCCCGGGCCATGCTGATGGCGCGGCGCACCCCGAAACAGAAGCCGGAATGCTCGGCCAGCCGCACTTTCATATCCCCTCCAGCCTGGCGAGGATGATGCCGTGAAGGGTATCCACCTGTTCATCCACGCTTATCTGCCCGGTATCCACCACGATGGCGTCATCCGCAATCGCCAGCGGGGCCAAAGCCCTGCCCGCGTCGTTGCGGTCGCGCTCCTCCAGTTCCTTGAGCACTTCGGCGAAATCCTTGGCGATGCCTTTCTTTTGCAGCTCCAGCCAGCGCCGGCGGGCCCGGATCTCGGGAGCGGCGGTGAGGAAGAACTTGATGTCCGCGTTGGGGAAAACAAAGGTGCCGATGTCCCTTCCATCCAGGATCACGCCGCCCTGTGCCCCCATTTCGCGCTGCAGCTCCACCATGCGGTAACGCACAGCCGGCACAGCGGATATCTCCGAGGAAAGCTTGGAGATGTCGTTGGCGCGGATGGCTTCCGAAACGTCTTTGCCATCCAGCAGGATCACGTTCTGCTCGCCGCAGGTCTCGACCCGGATATCCAGCTTTTGGAGCATGGCACTCACCGCGTCCGCATCATCCAGATCGACGCCGCCAAACTTGGCCCGCAGCGCGCAGGCGCGGTACATCGCTCCGGTGTCCAGATACACGTAGCCCAGTCTGCGTGCCAGAAGCCGGGCAGTGGTGCTCTTTCCCGAAGCGGCGGGGCCGTCGATGGCGATGATAAGTCTCTCTTGCATACCAAAATATCCTAACTGACCACATTTTTGGGCTTCGGTATTGCGTCAATCCTTTTTTTGGCCTGGCTGAAAATGCGCCAGCAACGAGTTTGGCATATTCAGGGCCGGTATCCAAAAAAAGGAAATGAACCAAAGCATGCCCGGAACCCTAAAATCAGATGGCAAGGTTCACCCCGCGTACACAGACAACGGGAGACAGCTGTATGGGTTTCTCAGCCCGCGCTTTGGATCCCGATAGGCCTGCCGGGCCAGTTTCCGGGCTTCAAAATGCCCGGCAGCTGCCTTTGCCATCTCAGGAACCTTGCCCCAGGCAGAGTTCTGGATCAATGAATGGCGGTCACCCGGAAAAACTGGCTCGGTTGCGCGGGCTCGATCTCCAACTGCAGTTCAGGCGTGGTGGTCAGCAGGATGTAGTCGCCGAAAGGATCATCGGCAGCTTCCACCCGGTAGAGGTTCGCGCCATTGACCGCCGGCCAGCCAAGTGTGATTCCGGTTTCAGACGCGGTCAGGACCGGGACGGGTGAATCAATGGTGGTGGTCACGCTGATCTGGTTGGAAGCTTCAAAGCTGCCGTAACCAATATCGGCGCGGACCACATAGAAATATGTCTCACCCGGGGCCAGGCCGGTTACCTCACAACTGGTGGCGGTGCCCAGGGATAGGTTTTCATAGCCGCTCAGGTAGGAGACGGTTGCCAGCGAGTGGGAACCCAGCCTGGAGTAGCTGTTCAGGTAATAACTGTCCCATTCGGTGGCCAGGGTGGGAAATCCGCTGGCCGGGTTGGAAGTGACACCACCGGTGACAGTGCTTTTGCGC
>JAGOIS010000156.1 GCA_017995495.1 Candidatus Cloacimonadota bacterium | reverse complement strand
CCCAGTAGCAGTTCATATTCTGCCGCTGCCTTCAGGCCGCCCAACAGCCCATAAAGCTGTTTCTGATCGTTCACGTAGGGTAAAAATCCCGGCGCGCTGACGGCCGTGGTGCCTCCGGCTACCGGGATGTTGAATTTCCCTTTGGCGGTCATGATCCAGTCCCGCAGGCCCGGATCTCCCGCGGAGAGCGAGATCACATAACGAATGTCTTTCAGGGTTTGCACTGGCTTCAGTATGGGGATCTCATTGTATTTCTGGCCGGAAGTGTCGGTGGGGAAGATCGCTTCCATGCTACGGCCCATGCCTTGGATCGTAACCAGCCCTCCCGGTTTGTAACCCAGGTTGACGTAATCCTCACCGTAAACAAACGTCTTGGCATCCGGATCAGCCTTATCCATTCTGGTTTGGACAGTCTCGAAAGCCATTTCCGCCACCTGGGGCCCCTGCGGCCACATTGCTGTGGCGATCACCTTGTGTCCCTTTTTCCAGGCATGTTCGATCACAGCCTCAGCCATGGGCTGCAGCTCCGTAATGGTTGAAGGATCATAATCGAAAGAGACGATCACGGGCACGCCAGCGGGCATGCTGTCCACCAGCGCGAAAACCTGCCCGGTGAGCGGTGTACTCTGGGTTTTGAGTCCCAGGGGGAAGATAATCGGCAGCGCCACTGCCAGCACCAACAGCAGAAATACTATCCTGCGTTCCAGGACTGATCTTTCGGGCATCTTCATTTGCCACCTCCCAGATAGGACCGCTCAATTCCCAATATGATGCGCAGGGACGCGCCCACAATGCCCAGCGCGGCGCTGATCAGGATGGCCCTTTGCGCGGCGGTGTTTGGATACTGCATGATGAAATTGGTCAGTTCAGGCAGGCGCAAAAAACTCAGTGAATCCGGGATCCAGCCCGTCAATACCGGCGCGAAACTGGTGCGTCCCAGCATCACTATCACGGCAGTGATCATCAGCAGATTGGATTCGAAATTTCTGATGATGAAAGCCCGGTATGCAGCGGAGGCAATGTAGAAGGCCAAAAGTGAGAACATGGTTGACGAGAGTGGGATAAAGGCGTTTTCAAACAAGTAGTCGAAGGGTTTGGCACCCAGGGTAGCAGCTATTCCCCGTCCTGATCCCAGCAGCCCGGGTGTTTTTTCCATGCCCCAGAGCAGACCGAAGATCAGCATCAGGGCAAAACTGATCAAACCGGCCAGGTAGTATTTCCAGTTGGGGGCTTTTTCCATCACCCTGGTCACGTTCAAATGCAGCAGGCTGGCTTGTCCCAGCAGGATGGCGAAACCGGATATGATCATGAACCAATCGATGAGGGTGGATTCGATACCGGGGAATGGATCGCGCGGGATGAAGCCGGCCACCAGGATCACCACGCCGGAGATGAAGGCCACGATCAAGGGTATGTTGCGTTTCATGTTCAGTTTCCTCCTTCAAAAAATCGCTTGAACCATCCTGCCCCGATCATTTCCATCACAACTCCGAACAGCACCAGCACTATCACCAGCAGTTTCCCGAAATCGTGTCCTTTCAGGCTGCCGAGTTGTTGGGCGTCACGGGATATATAGGCCGAGGCGGCGTAAAGTTCCTCTCCGATCAGCGTGTAATCGCAGGAGACAACAAAGAACGGTATCTGATGAGGCTGTCCGGTACCTGCGGTCTGGATCGCCCCGGTTCCAAAGCCTGTCTCAGTGAGGATCAGGGACTCAGCCCAGAAAGCTCCCAGGAAGAAATTGGCCGCCGGCTGTTCCCGCAGCATGATGCCGTCCACACCCGCCACGAAGCCAAACTGGTCGTCGGTCACGTAAAAAATGTTGTCCTCGCGGTAGGCATCCGGCCTTCCAGCTTTCAGGTAGGCATCCTTCACCGTTTCCCGCGCCGCTGACAACACCATGGAAAAGCGGCAGGGAACCAGCAGCTCAGTTCCGTATTCGGCGGATTTGTAGGCCAGGTGGCTGAGGATGTTCAGGGCGGCGATGGTCTGGATGTCTCCCAGATCGCTGATTCCAGGCACAAACAGGATCGGTTTGCCCTTTTCCGTGGCGCGTCCGATCGCCTCATCCATGCTGTCCAGGCCGCTGATGCGTCGGATAAAGAGCTCCTTGCCTCTGCGGGCGGAAAAGATGTAGTAGAGGATGGCTCCGCAGATCAGCACCAGCAGGATGAGTTGGGATAGCTTGTCCATGTCGAACCACTGGGCTTTGGTGAGCGTGGAGCCCATATAAACCAGGCTGTCGCCCCGCGCCCGGTTGTATGCGATCAAGCGGTAGCTGTACTTCTGGCCTGGCTCCAGGCTGTTGTCTGTGAATTGTCCAGCCGGGGAGAATTCATGGGAGATTTCCTGATATATCCCCAGCGAATCTGCTTTTTGCAAACTCAGGGAATCCGCGCCGGAAGCCAGCTTCCAATTCACCAGGACTGCTCTCCCATCGTCCCAGGGGGCATCCTGAACTGAAAATCCCGGTTGCGCGTCGATAGCCGCGGCCAGTCCTATTGCAAACAGCGCCAGCAGCAGGCTGAGGGCAGATTTTCTCATGTTCTCCTCCTCATCAGGGAGATGTAAAACAGCCCCGGATCGACTCCGTCGCTGTCACTATTTCGCTCACTTGTTCCTGGGTGAAAGCGCTTTGTCCGGCTGAATTCATCATATCCTGCAATTGCTGCACCAGTTCGAATCCTTGGGCAAACTCACCCGATTTGGCAAATTTCGCGGAGTCCATCAGCAGGATGTTGCCTGCCAGGTCCTGCCAGGCTGTCGTGTTCAACACCATTGATTTCTCGGTGCTGTAGTTTGCAGCGATCAGGCGGCCTATCTGGTTCACGGTTTCGGTCCAGCTGCCCAGGGCGATAATGGTGTAATCGCCGTAGCGTTCACTGTCCATCAGGCTTTTGTCCGCGCTTGACTGCATATTGTAGATCAACCTTTTCACCTGCTCCCAGTCGCCGTTGGCCAGATTGGGCTTGACGCTTTCGCCAAGCTGGACCGCCAGGCCTTTCAACCCGGAACTGGCGGGCAGCGCTTGTAGCTGTCCCAGCACGGACCTGAGCCAGTCGGCATTCCTGGAAGCGACCGCCAGTTGGGACTCCGCCACCAGCGCGCCCCAAGCAAAGGCTGTGCGCAACGTATCCTGTTCAGGGGCGGAAAACTTGTTTTGGTTCAAACCGGCCAGATCGCCTGGATCAAGTTTGTCCAGAGCCAAAAAAACAGCTTGAAATGACGGGATGGTGGCAAATTCAGTCACTTTGTCGGAACCGTCAGGAAGCTTGTCCTTCTCCCTGCTGCAGGCGGTTCCGATCAGAACCAGCAGCAAGGCCAGCATGATGGTCAACATTCTTTTCATTTCTGATCCTCAGTCCAATCTTATGTATTAAACAGTAGCTTGCTCACGCGGCAAGGCAGGCATTGCTCCCCAGCTTGGTTTCGATCCTGGGGATCGTCATTTCACTTAAACAGCGTAAATTTTACCAGTTTGCATCAAAATCAGGGTTTGGCTGCCTGGCATTCAGCGCAGAGATGATAGTTGCAATAACGGTGGAAGATCTCCATCAGTCCTTGCTGCAACACAGTTTTGCCGTTCACAGCCCGCATGTGGGCGGGGCTCAGATAGCGGCTCATGAACCTGGTCACATGGTTATCCTGCAAGCCTGAAAACTCTGAGTAATAGCGGATCACCCTCTCTCCCGTTTCCGCGTCCGCGTGTTTTTCGCAATACATGAAGCAGATGGGGAGGAAGATGTTCACGTAGATGTTGCTGATCAAAG
>JAGOIS010000155.1 GCA_017995495.1 Candidatus Cloacimonadota bacterium | reverse complement strand
GAGGTGAGGGTGATGTTGAGGATCCTGGCAGCGGTGTGGGCGTCTTCGAAAAAGGTCTCGTAAAAATCACCCATGCGAAAGAGGATCAACTTGTCCGGATGGGCCTGCTTGACCTCCTGGTATTGCCTCAACATCGGGGTCAGTTTGGCTTCCATAGTGGAGAGGATCTTCATCCGTGGATCAGTATCTGGTGGTGAAGCAGTCGATGGCGATGCTTTGGAGTATCCGCCGCGCGGAATCCGCTTCGCTCTGGGAGGAATAGGGACCGCTGACCACAACCCAGGGCACAGTCTTGTTTGCCTTGTCCTCAAAGTAACTGGCCTTTAGGTTCAGTCCCCGGATCTGGGAGGTGAGCTTGCCGGCGTTGGCCTCCGATCCGAAACGGCCTGCCTGCACCACCAAACCGCTGGGCTTGCTGTCCAGCCGGACGGGGGCGTTTTGGTCGGCCTCAGCCAGGGGCGGAAGCTCGGTGGTATCTGGCAGCTGCACCAATTCGGGAAGGTCCAGCGCGGTGTAGGGATAGAGAAAGGAAAGATCGATGGCGGAGCCGTGTTGCCTCTTCAGTTCATAGAGCCGGTCCTCGATCTCAAAGGCCAGCTGGGATCTGCGGTTCAGCTCAAAGCCGCTTTTAAAATTCAGCAGCGCTTCGGCGGCGTTTCCGTTCAGTTGGTGCAGTTGGCCCAGCAGATAGTGGAAATACTGCTTGTTTTTGGGCTGGCCGGGCAGGACCCTCAGTTTTTCCAACGTGGCGATGCCGCTGTAAAACTTGTTTTGGGATCGATAGGCGCTGGCGATCAGGTAATGGGTATCCTCCGCCAGTTTTCCGGCCGGGGCTGCCTTCAGATAGTTTTCGCCGTGGGCGATGGTGGCGCTGTGATCGTCCTTGTATTGGGCGCATTGGGCCAGCCAGTAGTGGCGTTCGGGGATGTCCGCCGATTTGATCTTTTTCAGCAGGGTTTCCGCCTGGGGGATCTGGCGTTCCAGAAGGTTGAGTTTGGCCATTTCCAGCATGCTCAGCTGTCCGTAATGGGTGGAGGGATAGCGGTCGATCGCCTGCTGGAGCAGGATCAGGGTTTCGTCCCTGCCAAGCTTCAGCATGGCGCTGAGATAGGTCTGCAGGGCGCGTTCCTCATCGTTTTTGGCAACGGTTTTGTAGAGCTGGGAAGACAGCCCGTCAAGTTCGCCCTCCTGATAGAGCGTTTCCAAGGCTTGGAATTCCTTGCGGAACTCCACCCCGGCAGCTGACAATGGCAGCAGCACCAGCAGCAGAGCGAGGGAGCGTAGCAGGTATCTGGGCATCAGCCGGGCCTCGGTGTATGTGGCGATCAGTTGCTCATCGAGTTCAGCAGTTCGTCGTTGGTCTGGGTGGTCTGCATGCGTTTGCGCAGGGTTTCGATGCCCTGGATGGGGCTGATGGTTTTCAGATATTTACGCAGCACATACATCCGGTTCATCTCGTTTGGGGTGAGCAGGAGCTCTTCGCGGCGGGTTCCGCTCTTCACCAGGTCGATGGCGGGGTAGAGGCGCATGTCCGAAATGCTGCGGTCCAGCACCAGTTCCATATTTCCCGTGCCCTTGAACTCTTCAAAGATCACCTGGTCCATCTTGGAGCCGGTGTCGATCAAGGCTGTGGCAATGATGGTGAGGGATCCGGCCTCCTCTGTGTTGCGGGCGGCGCCAAAGAATTTCTTGGGCCTGATCAGCCCATTGGCGTCGATGCCTCCGGAAAGCACCTTTCCGCTGGAGGGGGTGATGTTGTTGTAAGCCCTGGCCAGACGCGTGATGCTGTCCAAAACGATCACCACATCCTGATTGAGCTCGATCATCCGCTTGGCCTTTTCCAGCACCATTTCGCTGACCGCGGTGTGGTTTTTGGGCGATTCGTCGAAGGTGGAGCTGATCACTTCGCGGTTTCCGGGCCGCAGGATCTTCTTCATCTCGGTCACTTCCTCGGGACGCTCATCCACCAATAACACGATCAGATAAACTTCCGGATGGTTGGTGAGGATGGCGTTGGCGGTGTCCTGCAGCAGGGTGGTCTTTCCCGTTCTGGGAGCCGCCACGATCAGGCCGCGCTGGCCTTTGCCGATGGGGGTGAAGAGGTTGATAATGCGAGTGGAGTAGTTGTTGTTGTCAAATTCCAGGTTGAGGCGCTCGGTGGGATAATAAGGGGTGAGTTCGTCCCAGGTGCGGAGTTCCTGCATGGCAGTGGGGGCCATGTAGTTCACGGCGTCCACGCGCAGCAGGGCAAAGTATTTCTCCCCTTCCTTGGGGGAACGCACCGGACCGGAGATCATGTGGCCGGTTTTGAGGCCGAATCTGCGCACCTGGGTGAGCGACACATAAACGTCGTCGCGGCCCGGCAAGTAGTTGTTTTGGGGAAAGCGCAGGAAGCCAAAGCCGTCGTCCATGATCTCCAGGCAGCCGGTCACAAAGGCCAGGCCTTCCTGGGCGGATTGGAATTCCAGCAGTTTGAAGACGAGCTCGTTGCCCCGCATCTGGGTGTAGCCCGCGATCCCGTATTTTTTGGCCAGCTTGGTCAGCTGGGATTGTGGCAGTTCAAACAGGTTTTCTGTTTCAGACATTATCTATTCTCCTTGAGTTTTACGTTTTCTGGCCGGGGCAGGTTTTTGCCCCAGGAGCAGCAGACTGCTGGCACCGGCGCAACCCACCTTGTTTATACGTTCCACCAGCTTCTTTCCTTCAGTCAAAAGCTCCTGGGCGTCATCCAGCGTGTCCAGGCGCTTGAAGGTCTCGGAGCAATTGCGTTTGAGGCTCTCGCAGTTTTTGGCTTCCTTGGGGTTGTCCACCGGCAGATAGAAATCTGTGATTTTAACCTGGCCCAGCTTAAGTTTGCCGAACATGGCCAGGATCTCCTCGCGGGTGAAGGTTTCCCGGTGATAGATCCCAAAGCGCTGGTCTATCGAGGCCAGCCAGTGGTGCATGAAGATATGGGTTTGCTGAGGTTCGGTCTGGTCCCCGTCTTGGTACATCTCATAAACCAGCAACCAGCCTCCTGGTTTCAGCACCCGCAACAACTCGGCAAAGACCTTGTCCAGATGTTCCAGATGGTGCAGCGAATTGGCCAGGGTCACCAGATCGAAGCTGGCGGCGTCAAAATCCAGGGCTTCCAGATCCATCTGGTAGATCTCGACGTCATTTTCCGGAAAGCGTTTCTGGGCATAATCAACGCTTTTCTCCGAACTGTCCACTCCGGTGATCTGAACATAGGATTTCAAATACTGCTTCAGGATGGTGATGAAATCGCCTCTGCCAGTCGCGGCGTCCAGGACTTCGGCAGCCTCAATCTGCCTGAGGAGGCCAAACGGGTCTTTCATAAGGATAATCCTCGCTTGTTGTTGTGAAGGGGATGATGAGTTTCCTCAATATCAGGTCTCTGCTGTTCCGGGCAGCTATTATACTAACGTGCCTATTATGTTTACCCGCTGTTTTTAGTCAAGCTTTTTCCTCAGGTATCCAATTTCCTTCCGCTGATGTTTCATCCGGTCCTGAGCCCCAGCTCATTTGCCCCTCCCTAACCTCCCCTTCACTTCCCCACCAACGGACGGGTGGTCAAGCGGAGGCAAAGCAGGAGTGATCGAGCTGAGCTTCGGGGCGGGGTGACGATGGAGCGTTTAAATAATTAGTTATTTAGATGTAAGGCATATAGTTATTGTAGCTTAGTTAAAGTGATACATCATGCGGCTGAACGCCACGCAGGCTAATGTTCTTGACACGAAGGGCCGGCACAAAAAACATCCACTCCCAAATGAATCAATAATCACAAGGTGTGTAAATGAT
>JAGOIS010000154.1 GCA_017995495.1 Candidatus Cloacimonadota bacterium | reverse complement strand
CCAATGAGTATATCGCCTTTTTGGATCCTGCTGCCGGGCAGCAGATTCTGTTTGTCCACAGCCCCCACGATCGTTCCCACCAGATCGAAATCACCTTTGTGATAGATTCCCGGCATTTCCGCCATCTCGCCTCCGATCAAGGCGCAGCCGTTTTCAGTGCAGGCTTTGGCCATGCCGGAAACAATCTGCTTGATCATCTGTGGTTCCAAAGAACCCAGACCGATGTAATCCAGGAAAAACAGCGGCATAGCGCCCTGCACAAGGATGTCGTTCACGCAGTGGTTCACCAGGTCTTGTCCGATCGTGTCATAACGATTGGCCTTGATCGCCACTCGCAGTTTGGTTCCCACCCCGTCGGTGCTGGCCACCAGGATGGGCTCAGAATATGAGTTATGAGCAAAGCTGTACAAACCGCCGAAACTGCCCAGATCGCCAATTACATTGGCATTGTAGGTGCTTCTGACCAGATCGCGGATGCCTTCCACTGCCTGCTCTCCAGCCCTGATGTCCACTCCTGCGGTGCGATAGTCCAATTTGTCGCTCATACAGTGATTTAGCCGGATCAGGTCCAGTTGCGAAGCTGCCGGGCTTTATTCCTGAGTTCCGAAAACTCCAGATGCGCCAATCCCTGCACACTGAACTCGGATACGTTCATTGCGGCCAGGACAGTGCCATAGCGCACCGCGTTGCGGATCACGCCTTTGTTCAGTTCTTCCTGGGTGGCCAGATAGCTCATGAATCCGCCCGCGAAGCTGTCTCCCGCGCCGGTGGGGTCTTTTACCTGTTCCACCGGATAAGCCGGGGCGAAAAACAGATCGTTCGGCATAATTGTCACACTGCCGTATTCGCCACGTTTGACCACCACAGCCTTGACTCCCATCCCCAGCAGTTTCCTTCCCGCGGCAAAGATGTTTTCGAGCCCGGTGAACTGGCGGATCTCGTCCTCATTGATAAAGACTATGTCCACCTTGCTGACAACCTGTGAAAGAAGTTCCGGGCAAAGCGAGATCCAGTAGTTCATCGTGTCGCAGGCCACCCATTGATGGCTCTCGATCTGATCCAGCACCTGCAATTGGAGCTGGGGATGGATATTGGCCAGCAGCAGGCTACGGCAGCATTTGCATGAGGGAGGCAGTGTGGGGGAGAAATCCGCGAAGACGTTCAGATCGGTGCTCAAGGTGTCTGCCTGGCCCCACTGGCGATATGTTCCACTCCAGCGGAAGGTTTTTCCCGGCTTGGTTTCCATACCGTCCAGATTGATGTTGTGAGCTTGCAACAGATCGATGCCGGCCTGGGGATAATCCTCACCCACCACTCCAACAATGTATGTGGGGCCAAAATATGAGGCAGCCAGCGATCCATAGACTGCGGAACCGCCCAAAGCCTCTTCAACCTTGCCTTGAGGAGTCTCTATGGTGTCCAGGGCGATCGAACCAACGATCACCAGACTCATGGATTCACACCACTTGGCTGCGTGGCAGGGGTTGTAGTGGCTTCAGTGCTATCCGGAGTAACAAATTCGGTGGCCGGTTTGTCTTTCTCGCCCACTTTGTTCAGCCGGTTGAGAATGATGAAGATGACGATCAAGGCCAAAACCATGATCACCAAGCGTTTCCAGTCATAAGTCTTTTTCCGCTTGTCCTGCCAGCGTTCGCGGTATTTTTCTTCAATGTCTGTCATGTTGTCTTCCTTGAATGTCCTAAGATCTCAGCTCAGCCAGGAATTGGGCAAAGCGGCTGACTCCTTTTTGAAGGTTATCCATGCTGTTGGCATATGAGAACCGGACGTTGGTGGCAATACCGAAGGAGTCGCCTGACACCACTGCCACATGGTGTTTTTCGAGAAGGGTGCCGCAGAATTTGTCGCCATCGGTGATGCCCTGGCTGTTGTTGTTCAGGTACCACCCAATGTTGGGCATGATGTAGAAGGCTCCCTGAGGCTTGAAACAGGTGATGTGGGGCAGCTTGCTCAATTCTGCGTAGAGATAGTCGCGGCGTTCTTGGAATTCTGCGCGCATGTTTTCGATGGAGTCGTCTTCTTCAGCCAGAGCCGTAACACAGGCCTTCTGGGTGATGGAGTTCACGCAGGAGGTGGCGTGCTCCTGAACCCTGCCGGCTGCGGCAATGATGTGTGCAGGACCGGCAGCGTAGCCCAGCCTCCAGCCTGTCATGGCGTAGGCTTTGGATACTCCGTTGATCACCACGGTCCGGTCCTTGATTTCGGCACCCAGGGAAGCAATGGAAACATGCGTGACATCGTCGTAGACCAGACGTTCATAGATCTCATCAGAAATCACAAGAATGTCTTTTTCTATACAGATGGCGGCGATCGCTTCCAGCTCGGTCCTCGTGTAAACCGCTCCCGTGGGGTTGTTGGGGCTGTTCAAAAGCAGCACCTTTGCACAGGGATTGGCCTCAACAGCCTGGCGTAGCGAGGCAGCAGTGATCTTGTAGGTATCGTCCTCAAAGGTGGGAATCACCACAGGCTCAGCATTGGCCAGCATAGCCTGGTAGGGGTAGCTAACCCAGTAGGGAGCGGGCATCAGCACCTGATCCCGGGAGTCACATACAGCGATCAGGATGTTCAGGATCGATGCCTTGGCTCCGGGGGAAACCAAAACCTGTTTGGGCTCGTAGCTCAGTCCGTTGTCGCGCTGGAACTTGTCACAGATCGCCTGGCGGAGCTCAATGATGCCAGCGTTGGCGGTGTAACGGGTGAAATTGGCCGCTATTGCGGCTTGGGCGGCTTGCTTGATGTATTCGGGAGTGTTAAAATCCGGCTCGCCCACGCCAAAATTGATCACATCGATGCCGCTGGCCTTCATTTCCTTGGCCCTGGCCGAAAGGGTGAGGGTGGGGGAGGGCTTGACCAGCTTGATCCGGTTGGATATCTTGATCGCCATTTCCATTATCCTTTTTTCTTGTTCTGATTTGCCATCAGCAGCACCAGCACGCAGGTGTGCACAATATCGTCGCGGGAGCTGCCGCGGGAGAGATCGCAGATCGGAGCGTCGAGTCCCTGGATGATGGGACCTATGGCCTCTGCCTTGGCAAAGCGCTGCACCAGCTTGTAGCCAATGTTTCCCGACTGCAGGTCTGGAAATATCAAGGTGTTGGCCTGACCGGCCACTTTGCTGTCCGGTGCCTTCATCTTGGCAATATGCGGCACGATCGCGGCGTCCAATTGCATTTCACCGTCAAAGTCAAAATCAACCCTGCGCTGGGTGAGGATCTGGACAGTTTGCTGTACTTTCTCCACTTTTTCATGCTGGGCACTGCCCCGGGTGGAAAAAGATAGAAGTGCCACCTTAGGTTCGTCTCCCAAGATCGCTCTGCGTGTGGCTGCAGTACTGACAGCGATGTCCGCGAGTTGCTCCGCGTCAGGATCCGGCACTACGGCGCAATCGGCAAAGAGGTAAATCCTGTCTTTGAGCAGATAATCCAAAATCACCATGATGAAGCAACTGGATACGGTCTTGACACCGCTGGTCACCCCCACCACCTGCAAAGCGGCCCGTAACACGTCGGCAGTGGTGTTCACTGCTCCGGCCACCATACCGTCGGCATAACCGAACTTCACCAGCAGGGCTCCGAAATACAGTTCATTCAATACGTTCTCAGCAGCCTGTTCCTTGGTGACGCCTTTTTCCCGGCGCTTTTCATAGTAGAAATCTGCAAATTTGTCGATCTCCTTGAAGTTGGCCGGATCGATGATAGTGGCGCTGCTGAGGTCCAGGTCCAGGATCTTTTCCCGATCCTTGATCTCTTTCGGGTTGCCCACCAGAATGATGTCCGCCAGACCTTCCGACAAGACGATATCCGCTGCCTG
>JAGOIS010000013.1 GCA_017995495.1 Candidatus Cloacimonadota bacterium | reverse complement strand
TAATGAAGCCCTGGCAGAAATCCCCATCCCGGCTGCCAGCCCGGATAAATGCACTCCCCAAAAGAAACTGGTGCCGGACGGCTCGGATGGGTTCACCACTGGCGTGATCGAACCGATCATGCGCGAAAAGGGCGACCAGATAAAGGTTTCCCAGATGCCCCTGGATGGTTACGCGCCCAGCGGGACCGCCAGGCTGGAAAAACGCCGGGTGGCGCCGGCCGTGCCGCATTGGATCCCGGAAAACTGCATCCAGTGCAACCAGTGCTCTTTCGTTTGCCCCCACGCCGCCATCCGCGCCAAACTGATCAAGGATGAAGACCTCGGGGACAAACCCGCCAGCTTCAAAACCCTCAAGGCCACCGGCGCCGAAGGTTATCAATACAAGGTGCAGGTTTACATCGACGACTGCCAGAGCTGCCGCGTTTGCGTGAACGAGTGCCCCAAAACCGCTCTGGAAATGCGCCCCATCGAGGATGAGCGTGCCGCCGGCGAACAGGCCAACTATGAATATTTCGACGCCCTTCCCTCCGACGTGCTGGCCACCTTCAAGGAAAACAACGTAAAGGGCTCCCAATTCAAACAGCCCCTGCTGGAATTCTCCGGCGCCTGCGCCGGCTGCGGCGAAACGCCCTACATCAAGCTGCTAACCCAGCTGTTCGGCGACCGCATGATAATTGCCAACGCCACCGGCTGCTCCTCCATCTGGGGCGGCACCTTCCCCACCATCCCCTACGCCAAAAACAAGGATGGTAAAGGACCCGCCTGGGCGAACAGCCTCTTTGAGGACAACGCCGAATATGGCTTCGGCATGCGTCTGGCCGTGAATTCCCACCGCAAGCTGCTGCGTTTTTATCTGGAACAGCTGCGGGAAAAAGCCATCGACCCCGCCCTGAAAGAAGCTTTCGGCTACGCGCTGGAACACTGGGCGGACGTGGATGCCGCCGCCAAGGACAACGCGGACAAGATCAGAACCCTGCTGCCCGCCGCGATTGGGAAGGCCTGCGAAGGCTGCAAACCCCTGCTGGAAAAGGTGAAGGAATTGCAGGATTACCTGGTGGAGCGCTCCGTGTGGGCGATCGGCGGTGACGGATGGGCTTACGACATCGGCTTCGGCGGACTCGATCACGTGATGGCCTCAAACCAGAACGTGAACATCTTCGTGCTGGACACCGAGGTCTATTCCAACACCGGCGGACAGGCCTCCAAAGCCACGCCCCTGGGCTCCATCGCCCGCTTCGCCGAGGCCGGCAAAAACACCAACAAGAAGGACCTGGGCATGATGATGATGAGCTACGGCTACGTCTATGTGGCCGCCATCGCCATGGGCGCGAACAAAGCCCAGGCCATGAACGCCATCCTCGAGGCCGAAGCCTATCCCGGACCCTCGATCGTGATCGCCTACGCGCCCTGCATCAACCACGGCATCGATATGTCCCTGGCCCAGAAACGCCAGAAAACAGCCGTGGATACAGGCTACTGGCTGCTCTACCGCTACAATCCGCTCAACGCGGCGCAGGGCAAACACCCCCTCACCCTGGACAGCAAGGAACCCAGCCTGCCCGTGCAGGAATTCCTCCAAGGCGAAACCCGCTATTCCGCCCTGCAGCGGATCTTCCCGGACCGCTCCGAGAAGTTCCAGGGCGAGGCCCAGGAATTCTTCAAGGACAGATACTTCCAGTATAAAAAGCTCACCGAGGGTTGATCTCCAACCCTCATCAGATAACGATCAACCGGCGGACCTCAGGATCCGCCGGTTGTTTGTGTTTGGTAAAAGAGCTGCCGGAGCCGTTGTACAACAGCCTGGCGGATCTGCCGTATCTGTCCGATCTGAATGGGCCCACCCTTCAGCCTGGCCCGCCAGCCGGCTTCATCCGGATTGATTTTCACGGCAGGCAGATCTGTGTGGCAAAATACCCGAATTAGATTATTGTATCTTCAACCCTAACTACAGGGAGGAAGAATGAAACAACATTGGCTGATCTGGATACCCAGGATCCTGGCTATTCTGCTGGGAATCTTTATGTTCCTGTTTTCCCTCGATGTTTTCGGAGGTGGCGAAAGTATCTGGCGTAAACTGCTGGGTCTTCTGATCCACAACATCCCCGTGATCATCTTGTTCCTGGCTTTGTGGCTCACCTGGAAACGGCCCCTCATAACCGCGCTGCTCTTTCTGGCGCTGGGAGTGGCCATAACCCTTTATTTCAGGATGTATGAAAAGGACTGGCGTGCCTTCATCGCGATCTCCGGCATCCCTTTGCTTTGCGCGATCTTGTTCGCCGCCTCGCATTATCTGACCAAAAAATCCACTTGATACTCCTCCGCCCCCGCGATCACGTCACTATCAATACGGAATAAATACGGAATCAATACGGATGAAATCCGTATTGATTCCGTATTTATTCCGTATTGATCATGGGAGCGACTGGCGGTTGATGTCAGTCGGGTCTGCCTTGATGCCGTGATCTGTGAAAAAATCATCGGCCAGCCGCTGTTTCAGGGCGCTGTCGTAGTCCCGCGTGGCGATGAACACCCAGCATTCGTTGCAATCGATGCCGCAGGGAGAGAATTTTGAGCTCACATATCATCCTTGTCAAAATAGGTGACTATTTTTTCCAAGGGCAGACGATCCTGGCTGCGTGGGAACGTGCTTAAAGCTTTGGTGTACATGGTTTTTTTCTCCGCCGGATAACCCAGGGGCAGCAGGGCCACCACCTGCCATTTGGCTGGCAGCCTCAGGTATTTTTTTACAGCTTTTTCGCTGAAGGCGGCCAACCAGCAACTGCCGATGCCGCGGTTCCAGGCGGCCAAAACCATCTGTTGCAAAGAGATGGCTGTATCCACCAGATAGTAGTCCTTGTGGTTGATCCGCACGTTTTTGCCGGCGTCGGCGCAGGCCACGATCAGGCAGGGGGCGCTGCGGATGAAGATGTTGGAAAGGCCTATCAGGCCGCAGTTGAGGGCCAGTTTTTTCACCTGCCCGTTATCAGACAGAACCACGTAGCGCCAGGGCTGGCGGTTTTGGGCTGACGGAGCGAGGCGGCCGGCTTCCAGGATCTCCCGCAAAACATCCTCCGGAATGGGATCGGGCAGGAAATCCCGCACGCTGTGACGGCTGGCGACCAGATCCAGGAATTCCATCATTCCTCCCGCAGATCTTTGGGAAAGTTGACGTTGCGCAGAATGGCCCCGTCCTCCACCGGGATGTCGATCACGCTGCAAGCCTGGGAGCGGATGATCCCGGCCAGGCCGCGGCCCTGGTCGTCGGCGTCGAGGTCCAGCCACAGCGGGATCAGCACAGGATGCCCCGGCCGTCCTTGGCAGACCGGGCGGAATACTGCCTCAGGCATTTTCTGCCAGGCGGAGCAGAGGCTGCGCACGGTGTCTGGTTTCACAAAAGGATGGTCCACCGGAAAAACCAGGCAGGCCTTCGTTTGTGGATCGCGGGCTTCGCTCAGCGCCACTTTGAGGGTGGCCAGCATGTCCGGGGTTTGCAGGTCCCGGGCGATGTGGATGCGGTCGATCCCAGCCTGTTTCAGGGTGGCAACAATATGCTCGGCAAAGGTTTGGCTGCCGGCGCGGGCATCCACCTTCGGTCCGCCAAACCTTCTGCCCTGGCCCGAGGCCAGGATCACGGCGATGATCTCAGAGCAGGGCATTGAATTCTTCGATGGTCTGGTCCAATTCGTCGAGGTTGCGCTCAAAGGTTTCCATCCAGTAATCCGGGTCGTCCCACTGGCGCAGGATCTCTGCGTAGGTTTTGCCCTGTTGCTCCACCCAAGTGTAATATTTGAGGTTGTGGACGCGTTTTCTCTGTTCGTAGGTCAGTTCCAGGAAGTTGTCCGTTTGCTGGCAGTTGAGGGCGGCCTCGCGGTCCAACGCGGCCTGCAGTGAAGTGTATTCGCCCTTGAGCGCTTGTTGTTCCGCGATCCGGGAAAGGTAGAGCTCCGCCGAATCGGTGAAGATGGTGAAGATGACGTCATCTTCGGTGTACTCAAAATACTTGGCTTGTTTGATGCAGGCCAGTAGGTTGCCGATCGAGGAAATTCCCAGCAGGGGCAGGTCTTTGATCACCTTTTCGGGGATCCTTTCCCGCATCAGGAATTCCTGGCCCGCAGGTTCGTTGAAGAGCCGCAGCAGCCTCATGCAGTCTTCATCGCGGATGGCGGCCACGGCATCTGTGTTGCGCACATTGTGCACCCAGGGCACATGTTTGTCGCCGATGCCTTCGATGCGGTGTCCGCCAAAGCCGTTGTTGAGCAGGGTGGGGCATTCCAAGGCTTCGGCGGCGGTGGTTTTCATCAGGGGAAAGCGCGTCTTGAGAAAATCCCCCGCGGCGATCGTTCCCGCGCTGCCTGTGGAGCTTACAAAGCCGCTCAATCTGCTGGTTGGTTTTTTCACCAAGTCCCAAACCTCGGCGATGGCGTTGCCGGTTACCTGGTAGTGCCAGAAGGGATTGCCGAATTCTTCAAACTGGTTGAATGTGAAATTGTGGGGGTCGGCACGCAGTTCGTGGCATTTGTCAAAGATCTCCTTCACGTTGGATTCGCAGCCGGGGGTAGCGATCACCTCGGCGCCGATCTCGCGCAGCCAGTCGAAGCGTTCCTGGCTCATCTCCTCGGGCAGGATGGCGATGGCTGTGCAGGCCAGCAGCGCGCAGTCGAAAGCTCCCCCGCGGCAGTAATTTCCGGTGGAGGGCCAGACGGCTTTGTCGAATTCCGGGTCAAACTCACCGCTGGACAGGCGCGGCGCCAGGCAACCATAGGCCGCTCCAACCTTGTGGGCCCCGGTGGGGAAGTGTTTTCCCACCAGACCAATGATCCTGGCTCTAACGCCAGTGACTGAAGAGGGTATCTCAAAATAATCAGGCGGGCCGAAGAGTCCAGTTTCGATGTTGTTTTTCCAGGTGATGCGGAAGAGGTTGAGGGGGTTAACGTCACCCTGTCCAATGGGCTGGAGTTTCTGTTTGATCGCGTCCGGGATGGTCTCGGGAAACATCTGCTGACGGATGGTGGGCAGGATGATGCCGCGCTCTTTGCAACGGCGGGCGTTTTTCTTGATGATGTCTGGATTCTTGTGGGTTATCAGTTTGGGCATTATCATTTACTCCTTGGATTCATTAATATAATAATAGATAGCAGAGAATATTTTACCACAGAGCAGCAAAGAAGGCAGAAGTCATCAATAATCAAGATTCTCTTCTTTCCATTTCTCTGTGTCTCTGTGCCCCTGTGTTACAGAAATGTCTTTAGTTTATCAGCGAGGCTTTGCACCTTGGCCGTGAAGATCATGGCGGCGATGACGAAGGGCTTGTAACCGGCTTCCTGGTAGGTGTGCAGGCGATAGCGCTCAAACACGGATTTGGCCACCTCCCCCTGTTCACAGCTCACGCCTGAGATGTCGGCGGGAAGGCAGTGTTCATACAGGGCGTTGCCTCCGCGGGTGAGCTTCATCCTGCCTTCAGTGCATTCCCAGTCCGCGTGGCGGGCATTTTCGGCCAGGCATTGCTGCTCCAGGGCTTTCAATCCTTCGCGGTCGCCCTGTTTGAGCAGTCGGGTGCGCTCCTGCATCACGGTCATCGGTGCCCATGATTTGGGATAGACCACATCCGCTTCCTTGAAAGCTTCGTCCATGTCGTGTGTGATCCGGAAGGAGCCTCCGCTTTGGCCGGCGAATTTTTGGGCTGAAGTGACAGTTTCCGGAAGCAGGTCGTAGCCTTCGGGATGGGCCAGCACCACGTCCATGCCAAAGCGGCTCATGAGGTTGATCACGCCCTGGGGCACGGAAAGGGGTTTGCCGTAGGAGGGAGAATAGGCCCAACTCATGGCGATCTTTTTGCCTTTCAGGTTCTCCAGTCCGCCGAAATAGTCTTTGAGTTTCAGCAGGTCAGCCAGGCTCTGGGTGGGATGGTCGAGATCGCACTGCAGGTTCACGAGGGTGGGACGCTGGGCCAGAACGCCCTGCTGATGGCTTTCCGTAACGGCATCAGCGACTTCCAGCATGTAGGAGTGCCCCTCTCCGGGATACATGTCGTCCCGGATGCCGATCACTTCGGTCAAAAAGGAGATCATGGCCGCCGTTTCACGCACAGTCTCTCCGTGGGCGATTTGGGATTTCACCTCGTCGAGTTCTGAGAGCGCCAAGCCCAAGCCGTTCACCGCGGAGGCAAAACTGAAGCGGGTGCGGGTGCTGTTGTCGCGAAAAATGGAGATGGCCAGGCCATAGTCGAAAATGCGCCAGGGCTTCTTTTCCTGGTGCAGGAGTTGGAGGATCTCCGCCACCAACATCACGGCCTTTAGGTTGTCCTGGCTGTTATCCCAGGTGAGCAGAAAGTCTTGGCCAAAGCGGTTGGGGCTTAGGCTGGCAAGTTCATCAAGGCGGCTTTGAATGGCTTGGGTGTTATGCATAATATCCTCTGTGTTAATTAGTTATGGATTTTGACTCATGACCTCTGCGGCTCTCAGCACGGCGTCGATGATCTGCTGGTAGCCGGTGCAGCGGCAGAGATTTCCCTTCAGGGCCTGGCGCACCTCAACCCGGGAAGGATGGGGATTTTTGGCCAGCAGGGCGTGGGATGCCAAAACCATTCCGGGGGTGCAAAAACCGCACTGGATCGCGCCGGCGTCGATGAAGGCCTGCTGGATGGGGTGCAAGCTGCCATCCGGGGACGCAACTCCTTCTATGGTTAGGATTTCCGCGCCTTCAACATCTTGCAGCTTCAGCTTGCAGGAACGCTTGGGCTCGCCGTTCACCAGCACGGTGCAGGAACCGCAGACGCCGATGTCGCAGCCGACCTTGGTTCCGGTGAGGTCCAGTTCTTCGCGCAGCCAGGCGGAGAGCTTGGTATCGGGATCATAATCTCGGAATTCAATACCGTTAACCCTGATCATGGTTTTATCCTTATGGGAAGATGGTTAAATCGCTGCCCTGTTGCACGATACACAGCGTTGGCGATGGCCGGAGCCAGCAGTTCATTGGTGGGTTCGCCGATGCCCTTGGCGCCGGAAGGTGAGGTGGGGTCGGGGTTTTCCACGATGATGGCGGTCATCTCCGGCAGGTCGGTGCTGCGGGCCAGACGGTAGTTGTGCAGGTTGGTGGGCTTGGGCATGCCGTTTTCGCAGGCGCAATCCTCAAATAGCGCGTAACCTGTCGCCATGGCCATACCGCCGAAGACCTGGCCTTTAACCAGAGCGGGGTTGACGGCCTTGCCAACGTCGTGGGCGGCCACCATATTCAATAGCGTGACGGCTTTGGTGGTTGGATCTACTTTAAGTTCCACCGCTTGGCAGCCATAAACCCATGTGAAATAAGCATTACCCTGCCCGGTGGCTTCGTCCCAGTCCACCCGCGGCGCTTTATACACGCCAAAGGCGTGGGGATAGATCTGATTATTAAAACACAGCTTGATAGCCTCGTTCCATGATATCAAAACCTTGCCCCCGGCATCCAGGAGATTCTGCTCGCCAAACCCCGTCACATCCAGTCCCCGGATCTGTTTCATGGCATCCATGATCATATCTTTCAATATCTTGCAGGCATTGACCGTTGCTCCCCCGCCCATGATGGTGCCGCGTGAGGCGACGGTGGTACCGCCATCCGGTATGTTCGCGGTGGAGGGCAGGCGATAGCGGATCCGCTCCGGTGGGAGTCCCAGTTCTTGTGAAACCAAAAGGATCATGGCCGATTCAGAGCCCTGGCCATTTTCGTGGATGCCGGTTTCGATCAACACCGAGCCGTCCGGCTGCACGTTGATGATGGCGGAATTCACGTCCGTGCCTTCCGCGCCGAGGCTCATGCCGCGATAGCTGAGAGCCAGGCCGATGCCGTACCATTCGTCTTTGGCGGCGTCACCAAAGCTGCAGTTTTGGCGCTTGCGCTCATAATCGATCTCATTCAGCACCGTATCCAGAACCTGGCCCAGTGATACCACATGGGTGTCCAGTACTTGGCCGGTGACCGTGGTGGAGCCCTGTTTCACCATGTTGCGGCGGCGAAATTCAATTTCATCCAGCCCGCATTTGGCTGCCGCGATCTCCACCAACTGCTCGATGGAGAAATTCACCTGCGGCGAGCCGAAACCGCGCATGGCGCCGCTGAAAACGTTGTTAGTATAGACCCCGTAGACGTCGCAGTGGACGTTCGGCACTTCGTAGCAGCCACAGCATTGCACCGTGGAACGCCAAGTTACCCAAGGAGTTACGCTGCAATAGGCGCCACCGTCAGCTACCATCCGCACATTCACGGATTTGATCAGGCCGTCCCGGCTGAGCCCCATGCGGTACTGCAGCTTGTAGGGATGGCGTTTATAGCTTTCCCGCAGGCTCCATTCGCGGGTGTAAGTGAGCTTGACCGGACGCTTGAGATGCCAGGCGCAGAGCGCCGCCCGGGCGCAGACCAGCGCCGCGGTGTCGTCTTTGCCGCCAAAACCTCCTCCCATCGGTATCGTGCGCACCTCCACATCCTTGAGTTCCAAGCCCAGGGTGGAGGCCACGAACCGCCGGGTGGAGAAAGGATGCTGCATGCTGCCGAAAACTTCCATCACCCCGTCCGGCCGCAATTGGCAGACAGAACTTTCCGGCTCCAGATAGGCGTGCTCGACCCGTTGGGTGGAGAATTCCTCTTCAATAATGAAATCCGCGCCCTTCTCAGCGGCGGGCACGTCTCCACGCCGGACCCTGTGGTGGTTGGCGATGTTTGAGCCATGTAAGGGATGCAGGATCTCCGCCTCTGGTTGGAGAGCTTTCTCCGGGTCAAGGATTGGCGGGCACGGCTCCAGTTCCACCTTCACAAAGGGAATGGCGTCGATCGCCTGATCGCGGGTGGTAGCCACGATCAGGGCCAGTACGTCTCCGGTGGAATTGATGTCTTCTCCGGCCAGGGTGGGATAGTCTTTGATGATCTGGCCGAAGCGCTGGTTTCCAGGAATGTCCCGGGCGGTGAAAACCGCCACCACGCCTGTCTGCTTCAGGACTTCGCCGGCATCAATTGAAACAAGTTTGGCCCGCGGAAGCTGGCTGTGAACCGGTACGGCGTACAGCATGCCCGGCAGCTGCAGATCATCTGTATAGCGCGCCCGGCCGGTCACCTTGGCCCGGGAGTCGTTGCGAAATGCTGGTTTATCCATGTTTTTCCCTTCCCAAAAGTTGGTTCAAAGTATATCGCGGCGGATTTGCCACTCCCATCAATTCGGCCGGACGCTGACAGCACAAGCGAACCAGGGCTTCCAGGCTGATGCTTCCAGGCTCCACCAAGCGTTCAAACAGCGACGGAAAGAGAGATTGCAGCCCTTCCAACCCGCAGGGGACCCTGGCCGGATCAGTTTTGAACCGGTCCTTATCCTCCGGATTGAACGCACAGTGGTCGCTGGCAATGATATCGAAAACCCCTTCCTGCAACAGTTCCACCAGCAGGCCGCGGGATTCCTCGCTTCGCAGCGGCGGCGTGCAGAGCCAGCGGTGTCCCTGCGGACCTTTTAGCAGGTCAGCATTGTAAAGCAGGTAGTGCGGCGCGGTCTCGCAGGTGATGCCCGGATTGTGCTGTTTGGCCTCGGCGATCAGCAGGGCCGCGCCGGGGGTGGAAACATGCACGATGTGAATTGGATGGTCGTACCGCACAGCCAGGTCCAGAACCCTCTCCACGGCGATGGTTTCAGCCAGTTCCGGACGCCTCAGAGTGTGGTTCATGGCTGTTTTGAAGTAATGGGCGGCACTGGCTTGGGCAATCACGGAATCGTCTTCGCAGTGCAACAGGATGCGGGTCTTGAGCTGGGACAGGTCTTCGATCCACCGGCCTATTTCCTTGTAGGACTTGTAGATGCCTGCCTGCTTGTAGGTGGTGTAAAACTTGAGGTCGCAGCCTTCCTCCAACAGCGGGTGGATGTCTTCGACTGAGGCGGATACAGGGGTCAGATGCCAGTGGACAAAGCCCTCAAAATGTTGCCGCGCGTCATCTTGCATGCGCCTGAGCTTTTCGGGGAGGGAAAGTCCCTCCTCTTCCGTCACGAAAGCGCCAATGGCTCTCAAACCCTGCCTTCGGGCAAGCTTGTCCAGAGCGGAAAAATCGTCGCGGAGCTCGTAACCACCGATCTTTTCCCCCACGTGAACGTGGAAATCGCAGATCCCGGGAAAGAGTTCAACCGACGGCATTGATGTCCTTCAATCCGTGTCCGGTGATGAGCAGCACCACCTTGTCGTTGGGTCCGGCAAGGCCTTGTTGGATGGCTTTGAGCAAACCCGCAAGCACCGCCGCGGAAGACGGTTCAGCGAATATCCCGGTCTGCCTGGCAAGCTCTTTTTGTGCCTGCAGGATCTGGACGTCGCTCACCCGGACCGCGGCGCCACCAGTTTCCCGGAGGGCGCGAACGGCCCCATGGGCGTTGGAAGGTGTGGTCACAGAGATCGAATCCGCCACGGTAAGAGGATGGGCGGCATAATGGTAAATCCCGCTCTCCCAATATGATGTGATGGTGTCAGAGCTATCGGCCTGCACCGCCAACAGGCGAGGCAATCTGGTGATGATCCCAGCCCGCAGCAGATCCACGAAGGCCTTGTGGATCCCGGCCAGGATCACGCCATCACCCACCGGGATCACGATCCAGTCCGGCACCGCGCCCAGTTGGAGGTATATCTCCAGTCCGGAGCTCTTTTTCCCTTCGATGGTGAGAGGGTTGTAGGCTGTATTGCGGTTCAAACAGTTGTGGCTGGCGGAATAATCCAGCGCGGCGGCGAAGGCATCGTCGTAAGTGCCTGCCACGCTGTGCAGTTCAGCTCCGTGGATCCGGATCTGGGCAAGCTTCGCGGCTGGAGCTTTGGCAGGCACGAAGATCACAGCTTTTTTCCCGGCCGCGGCGCAGAGGCAAGCCAACGAGGAGGCTGCGTTGCCGGTGGAGGCGCAGACAATTTCCTCCATCCCCAGGCGGATGGCGTCCGCCACCACAAGTTCTGAGGCCCGGTCTTTGAAGGAGCCGCTGGGATTCAGGCTGTCGTTCTTGATGTAAAGGTTTTGCAGCTTGAGCGCGGTGGCCAGGCGGTGAACCCTGAACAGCGGTGTGTTGCCCACAGGCAGAGGCGGATAATACTCTGGCCCGAGCACGCTGAACAGCTTTGGATCAGGCTTGTTTTCCCAAGCCGCCCGCAGCATGGGATAATCGAACCTCGCTTCCAGCACACCCGGCAGTGGCACCCCCGGCGAGTAGTCTTTGGCGCAATCCGGACAGAGGTAGCGGACCTCGTCCAAGGCAAATTCCCGGCCGCAATCCGTGCAGCGCCAGTTCTGGAAATGGCTCACTGGTTGAGTTTATGCACCAGAGCCGCGTAGAAGGCCGCGGCCTCGGTCAGATGCTCGATGGGAGTGGCTTCATTGGGCGCGTGGGCGTAAACTTCGTTGCCCGGCCCCAGTCCGAGGCAGGGAATACCGTGCATTCCCGCGATCGCCACACCATTGGTGGAAAAGGTCCATTTGTCCACTTTCGGGGCACGTCCCAGGGTTTCCTGATACGCCTCTTCCGCTGCTTTGAGCCAGGGAGAATCGGGCTGGGTGACCCAGGTGGGGAAATACTTTTCCGTGGGATAGACCAAACCCGTGAAGGCGGCTTCTGCGTAGGTCAGTACCTCGATCTCGGCGTCTGCCTCTCCGGCCAGCTTGCAAGCCTCGCGCACCTCCGCGACAGCGCTGTCCTTGGTTTCACCCCAGGTGAGGCGGCGGTCCAGATGGACGCGGGCGCTGTCCGGCACCGCGCACTGGGAGGGCCCGGTGAAGTAAACCTCTGTCACGCAGATACTTCCCTTGCCCAAAAACTCGTCGTAGCGCAGCCGCTCGTGCAGCTTTTCGATCTCCAGGGCCACGCGGCTGATCTTGTAGATGGCGTTGTCACCCCGCTCGGGCGCGGAGCCGTGGCAGGAAAGGCCTTTCACGTGCACCTGCATTTCCATGCGGCCGCGGTGGCCGCGATAGATGTTCAGGTTCGTGGGCTCCGTGATCACCACCAGTTCCGGAACGATCTTGTCCTCATTGATGATGTACTGCCAGCAAAGTCCGTCGCAGTCTTCCTCCATCACGGTGCCGGTGAACCAGATGCTGAATTTGTCGTTCAGGCCGAGGTCTTTGATGATCCTCGCGGCGGTGAGCATCGAGGCCATGCCCCCTTCCTGGTCCACGGAGCCGCGGCCCCAGACCTTGCCGTCTTTCACGTGGGCGTCGAAGGGATCGAATTCCCAGAGCTTGAGGTCGCCGGGATAGACCGTGTCGATGTGGGCGTCGAAAGCCAACACCCGCTCTCCAAAGCCGATGCGGCCCAGCACATTGCCCAGGGGATCGATGAAAGCCTCATCGAAGCCGGCTTTTTTCATCTCAGCCAGAATGTATTCCACCACTTCCTTTTCCTTGGTGGAAAAAGCCGGAATGCGCACCATGTCAAGCAGGTAACGCACGCTTTCGGATTCATACTCCCTAGCCTTGGCCAGTATTGTCTGATACATTTTATGCTCCTTAAAACCTGTCCCAGAGATTCTTTGCCAGTTCGCGCGACTTGATCCGGACCTCCGTTTCATCCAGGTCCAGAGTCAGCTGTCCGTTCCACATCAGCGTTTCGCCGGCGCAGATGGTGGTGTCCACCCTGGCCTGGGAAATGCCGTAGATCACATGCCCGATCCAGGTTTCCGCGTTCAGGGGTGTGTGGGGCTCGTAATCCACCCAGACCAGATCCGCCGGATTGCCGTCGGCGATCACTCCGTGCCCCGGACCCCAGTATTTTTGCGCGATGCGGGGATTGTTTTGCAGCAGGGTGGAGGCGATCTCCATGAAGCCCGCGCCGGGGTTTTGCTGCCTCAGATGCTGGGCCCAGAGCCCCACCCGCAATTCCTCCAGCATGTTCACCGTCATCGCGTCCGTGCCCAGGCCCACCGTGATGCCCAGTTCCGCCATCTTGCAGACGTCGGCGATGCCCACAGCGTTGTTCAGATTGGATTGCGGATTGGTGACGATCGCGGCGCCGGAATCCGCCACCAGCATCATTTCCCGGGCGTTCAGATGCACTCCGTGGGCCAGGATGCTGTTGGCATTCACCAGCCCGAAGTCGCAAAGCCTCTCCACCACGCGCTTGCCGAAGTGCTGGATGTTGTAAAGTTCGTCCGATTCAGCCTCCGCGGCGTGGATATGAGTGCCGCAGCCGATTTTTTGCACCCAGTCCGCGATCTGGCCCAAGGTCTTGTCGCTCAGCGTGAAAGCCGCGTGCATGCCAAAAAGTCCCTTCAGATCCGGCTCCGGATCGTCCTGCATCCGCATCAGCCAATCCACGTTTTCCTGGATCCCTTCCTGGCAGCGCTGTTCTCCGTCCCGGTCTGAAACCTCATAGCAGAGCGAACCGCGGATCCCGCATTGCTTCAGCGCTTTGGCGATCAGCGCCAAAGAACCGCCGATGGCGTGGGGGCTGGCGTGATGGTCGATCACGGTGGTGCAGCCATGCCGGATGGCGTTAAGCGAGGAAACCAGGGCGCTGATATGAATGTCATCCGCCAGAAGCTTCTTGTCCAGCCGCCACCAAAGGTTTTCCAGCACCGCGTTGAAGTCCTTGGATGGCGCCGCCTTGCCCAGGCCGGTCACCAAAGTGCTGTAAAAATGGTGATGGGCATTGATCAGGCCCGGCATCACGATCTTGCCGGTGGCGTCCAACCGTTCGTAATGCAGCAGTGAAAGTTCAGCGTCCGGGGCCACCCGAATGATCCTGCCGTCCTGCACCAGGATGGCCTCGCCCTCGATCACCGGCCTCGCCGGATCGAATGTGAGAATTGTCCCGCCTGTGATGATGTATGGTTTCATCTGTTCCCACCTCTGGAAATTTTGTAATAAGTTACGAAAAAAGGCTTGCGGTTTCTGTCAATCATAATTCTCACTGGCCGTCAATCAACCGCTGGGTGTTTCCTGGAGTCCCAACTTGCCAGATCAACCTTGCGCGGCGGATTTTCCCCAGGCTTGGAGGGCTTATGTCGGTTCCTGCGGCTTGCAAGGCTGTTACGCGCGCCCACCATCATTGAACCAGGGCTTTGTGAGAGATCGGATCTTGCCGTGGATCTGCCCAGAGCCCTTTCTCATCCGCATCTTGCCCGCCTCCCGCACACCTCCCCTTGCCCAGACGGGAGGCTAATGAGTGGTTCATGGGAAGTGAATGGAAGAGGGCTCAGGGCGGGGCCTGCAGGTTCCGTAGGGTTTTTCCCGATGATCAAAAGCCTGGCCCTCCATATATAGTGGCTAACATAAACCCAGGCCGAGGTTGCTAATTTGAGTATAATAAATGGATGGGTTCATAGGCAAAAATATAACTCTGTTTTGAGAAAATAAACCCCTTGCTAAAGTAGGTCTCAGAAACGGCCGTTATTTAGACAAGGGTTGGCTCTATTCCGGAGTTGGCCTGTAATTGACTTGAACCCAGCTCACCCAAGACATATGCAACCAATTAGTTGTCCACGAGCATCTGCGTAGTGATAGCCATTCCGCATAGATTGGACTAAGACATTGAGGCAATCCGTCTAGTTTGCGTACTCAATGATCACCGATTTAATACAAGTTGAAAGGGGTCCCTCAGTATGACGGACGGCTGACAGCTTAGCAACACCAACATTATCTGGGGTGGCAAGGTAGCCCTCAGTTAAGATTTGATGCTGCATCCTGTTCAAAACCTCTTTCCGTTGCGGGTTTGAAGTTCAAAAGTTCTGTGGCAAAACGTTCATGCGCTACGTGATAACTTCCATTTTTCAGATATACCCTGACCTCATATTCATCAACAGATTCGTTATACTCCCTAACTACTTTGGCCACGTCATTTTTGCTCAAAACAACAGTGTCCCCGTTAATGTGTTCAAACACAAGTTTACCTTGGTGACTGATCACTTTGCCACCGTAGCTTCTGCCAACCTGCCTATAGCGTTTGGCCAAAGTTCACCTCCCATAGCATGATTAACAGCCGATCGCTTTGGCTAGACCCCAAGGGGATAAAACGACCACTTCATACAGATAACATCATTTGTAAGGTTGCGTTAATTTGTATGCAAATTTTTTACTCAACGGACCTTATTTTGTTGAGTTCCAAATGTTGGTGTAAATTCCATCTCGTTGTTTCTCGGGTTGTTTGAGGGCATCTGATCTCCCTCGTTACTCACAATCTATGTAAAGCCAAGCGACCATTTGCATTGTTTTCATCTTGTTTATCCAAGTCAAGTTCTTTTTCATAAAAGCTACTTTGTGGCCAAAGGCTAAAGCTCTGCTTCGTCTGTTTCGCCGGGCCTCAACTTATCAGGACGTACTCCAGAGAAGTGCTAATAACGTGTCTATAATACGAAGGTTTTTTGGGCATATGGTAGGGATATGTCCAGTAAAGCTCTATTTACTCGGCAGGAGCGATTTTGCCAGCCTAAAACAAAGCTTTACAGGAAACAGGGCTGGCGGAAATAGGCTCCGGAATATGGGGGCAAGCTGTGGCAGGGGCTGAATATAATATCCGGAAAAGGAGCCGGTGGATGCCAAAGAGCAGCAGCAAGAGCCGGGAGCGCAGGGCGCAACAGAAAAAGTTCACCGTGTCCCGGGCTTACCGGATCTCGGTGATCGAGGGAATATTCGCTCAGATCTACGGCAATCTGGCCAACATCGGCAGCAATTTCATCACCAAGTTCATGGTGCTGCTGGGCGCCACCCCGCTGCAGTTCAGCATCCTGAGCGCGCTGGGCCAGGTGGCGGCGGTGTTCCAGCCCCTGGGCGTGGCCCTGATGCAAAGGTTGAAACAGCGCAAAAAGGTGTGCGTGGCGGTGACGGCAGTGGGTCGCTTCCTGAGTTTGTTCATCGGGGCGGCCTTGCTTTTCACATCGCGCCAGGAGGGGATCGTCTTCGTGCTGGCCCTGCTCTTTGTCAGCGCGGGTTTGCAGGCGGTGGGAGGCAACATCTGGATCGCCTGGGTGAGCGATCTCATCCCGATCGGCATCCGGGGCCGTTTTTTCGCGCGGCGCAACCAGATCCTGGTGCTTTCCGGGCTGGTGGCGGGCTATATCCTCAGCTATGGCACCGACCTTTTCGAACGAGGCGGGGGCAGGCTGAGAAACATTGTCTCGCGCTGGATCGATCCGGACGCGTTTTTCACCCCGGGCAACCAGGCCTGGTGGCTGGCCGGGATCTTTGTTCTGGCTGGCCTGATCGGCTTCATCGGACTGTATATCCTCTCCCTGCAGCCGGACCGCAAGCGTTCGCTGCAGGAAAGGATGGCCCTGAGGCGCAAATTCAGCGAAGCTTTGCGGGACAGGAATTTCCGGCTGCTGCTGGCCTTCGGGATCTGGTGGATGCTGGCGATCGGCGTGGGCAGCGCCTTCTGGGGCCCCTTCATGCTCAAAAAACTGGGGATGAGCCTCTTTCAGATGCAGCTCTACGGCAGCCTGCACATGGCTTCCTCGCTGCTCTCCTATTCCTTTTGGGGCCGGTTCATCGATCGCTGGGGAAACAGGAACGCGATGCTGATCTGCGTGCTGCTGGGTGGGCTGAATCCCATGTTCTGGCTGTTCATGACGCCCGCGAATTACACCATCCTGTGGTTTGAAGGCCTGCTTTCAGGTTTCATGTGGGCGGGCAACGGAGTGGTGACCACAAATTTCGTGCTGGCCATCGCCGGCAAGGGCCGCGAACAAACCTACAGCGCGCTTTACGGCGCCATCGGCGGTATCAGCATGATGGCCTCGACCCTGCTCACCGGGGCATTTTTCCCCCAATCTCTACAGCTGGGCGCGCGGATCCTTGAACCGGAACAGGTGATCTTTGGCGTAGGTGGTATCTTGCGCTGGCTGAGCGTGATTCCGTTGCTTGCCGTTAAAGAAAAGCGGAGCATCATGTTTCAGTCACCAATCAGATAGGCACCGGGATCGCCGGCGAAGCTCGGGGCGGCAAAGCCCATCTGCTTATCAGGCATTGGCTTACCGATTTTGATTGACAAAATACCGCCGTTGGCGGACATTGCTTTGAATAGAGAGATTTGTCTCAGCATGGTCTGCGGTTTGACCATAGTGTCCCGCAAGCGCCATCTGAACTTGAACACGAGATATCCACAAAGGAGAACCCATGGCTGTTCCAAAAAGGAAAACATCCAAGACACGCAGAGATAAACGCAGAACGCACGACGCGCTCACGCCCCCGGCAGTGACCACCTGTTCCAAATGCGGCGAGCCCGCCCGTCCGCATCACGTGTGTGACAATTGCGGAACCTACGCCGGCAAGCAGATCAAAGCCGCCAAGGAGTGATGTGCGCGTAGCCTTAGACGCCTTTGGAAGCGACAAAGCGCCGTTTCCGGAGATAGAGGGCGCCATCCAGGCTATCAAAGAAGAAATCTGCGACGAGATCATCCTGGTCGGCGACGAATCCGTTCTGCGGCAAGCACTGGAAAAGTATTATTACGATACAAACCGGATCAGGATAGAACACGCCAGCGAGCGCATCACGATGGAAGACCACGCCGCCGAGGCTGTCCGCGCCAAAAAGGACTCCTCTATGGTCAAAACGGTGAATCTGCACAAGGACGGAGCGGCGGACGCGGCAGTGAGCGCGGGAAATTCCGGGGCATTCATGACAGCCTCACTTTTCGCCTATGGCCGCATCAAAGGCGTGTCGCGGCCTGCCATCGCGGTCACGCTGCCCACCATGAAGCAGCCCGAAATCTTGCTGGACATGGGGGCCAACGTCGATTGCGAAGCGGCCAACCTGCTCCAGTTCGCCCAACTGGGCAAGATATATTGCAGCTACATCTACGACATTGCCACCCCGCGGGTGGCGCTTCTGAATATTGGCGAGGAAAGCGCCAAGGGCAATTCCATGTCCCGCGAAGCCTGGAACCTGCTTTCCAGCGCGCCTGACCTGAACTTTGTGGGCAACATCGAGGGGAAGGACGTGCTGAAAGGAAACTGCGACGTGATCGTCTGTGACGGCTTCGTGGGCAATGTTGTCCTGAAAACCATGGAAGGGGCGGTGATGGCCGTGTTTCAACTGCTGAAAGAGCAATTGAACAAGGATTGGATCGCCAAATTCGGCGCCATCCTCTCTTATCCGGTATACAGCTATCTGAAGCGCAAGCTCGACCACACCGAGATCGGCGGCGCTTTGTTGGTGGGCCTGAACGGCTGCAGCATCGTCTGCCACGGCAGCAGCAACGCCCATGCCATCAAAAACGGGATCCGCTTCGCCGCGCGTACCGCGAAGTCGGGATTTGTTCACCATACCAGACAGTATTTCGAGAGGATCAGCTAATGCCTTTGCACAACGCCAAATTCTCCGCCTTTGGAAGCCACGCTCCGGCCAAAATAGTAAACAACTTTGATCTGGAAAAGATCGTGGAGACCACCGACGAGTGGATCCGCACCCGCACCGGCATGTTTGAGCGCCACT
>JAGOIS010000153.1 GCA_017995495.1 Candidatus Cloacimonadota bacterium | reverse complement strand
CTTGAGGTCATACTGTGATGAGAGCCGGCAAGAGCCCGGAGTATTATGAGGCGAAAGACATCTGAGAGCGTTGCACATAACCGGAAAGCCGGTTATGTATAAAGCTCAAAAATCCGGAGGGCAGGGGGAAAATAACCCCTGCACCCCCATGTTCATTTCCGCCTCAAATCTTCTTCCCTTCACCCTGCAGCCTGCAAAAGGCAAAAAGGGAAAAAAGAAAAAATCAAGGGGAAACCCTGCAGATGCGGAAGCCTATGCCGCCGTAGCTGCTCGTGGCATCGTAGCCGAGCCGACTCGAAACGGTGCAGTAGTCGGCACTACTGCCGAAGGAACCGCCGCGTATCACACGGCCGGCCCCGCTGTATATGTCCCAAACCCATTCCCAAAGGTTTCCGCTCATGTCGTAGGTCCCCAGTTCATTGGCTGCCAACTGGCCCACAGGGTGGGAAATATAACCGCTGTTGCCACCATACCAACCCACCAGGTTGAGATCGTTGCTGCCGCTGTAGGTGTAGCCGTGTGTCTGCAGTCCGCCCCGGGCGGCGTATTCCCACTCCGCCTCGGAGGGAAGCCGGTAGCCGCTGGCAGTCCAGTCGCAGGATACATTCACATGATTGTTGTAGTCTGTATTCCACCCGGAGGGCCAGTAGTCGGGGTTGGTGCCGTAAGTGAGATAGCTGTAGCAGGCTGGCAGACCTTCCATCATGCTGCGCCGGTTGCAGTATTCGATCGCCCCGAACCAACTAACATAGGCATGTGGGTAACTGTCCCCGCCGCCGGAACCCATCACCGCTTCCCACTCGGCGTTGGTAAGCTCATACTTATCGATGTAGAAGTCAGATACAGTGAGCCCGCCGATGAAGATCCCTTCTGCGGGATAGATGGTGCCGCCGGGCACAAAGACGAAGTTTTCGGGTATGGGGGATGATTCGATGGTGTAGCTTGCTGTGGCGATGGCGCTGTCCTGCAGGCCGCTTTTATAGGCTTTGGCTTTCAGGGTTGTGGTTTGCGTAACGTGAATTGGGCTGACATACACGGAAGAATTGGTGTTGGGGTCGCTGCCGTCGGTGGTATAGTGGATCGCAGCGCCCAGGGTGGTTGTGGTGATGCCAACGTCAATTCCTCCTTCATAAGTGCCTCCGGCAGGACTGAAGACCGGCTTGGACACCTGCTCCGGATCCGTCGGTTTGTGGCAGCCTGCCACCATAAGCCCGGTTAACAATGTGATCAGGATCAAAACTCGTAATGTGTTTGATTTCATGATATACCTCATTTACTAAAATGACTGGTAACTTGTGGATCTGGGGCGGAAATTGATCTCTTAAGCGTGCGGACGCTGGCGTTCAAGCTATGCGTAAAAATGTAAGTCGCGAGGATAACAACAATTTTATCCATGTCATGCTCCTTGCAGGTTGAGGTGTGAGGGGATTTCTACCTGGTCTGGCGTTGCCCGGCGCCAGGCCCTGGACCCTACAACCCTGGCCCCGGTCCGCGAACCGGAGCGCGGGACAATAAAAAATGCTTTTACCGTTGGCAATGTAATATCCATGGTTTACTTCCCGATGGGTGTTAAATTCATGCTTACCTGAGGCATAAATTATTGTCAAGCGGAAATTCGGGCTGGGAAGGAAAAGGCTCTCTTTCATTCTTGGGGGGAGTTGAGCGAAAAACCTGGTTTGGAAAAGGGACTGCCGGCTCTTGGGCTGACGCAAACAATTCAGCAAAGGCGGCGAGGCTGGCGCGGCGCGGCATTCCCCCGCGGCGAAAATCAAGGGTCCACAGGATCGGAATTCCAAGCTACTTGCGCTGATTTCAGGGTCAAGAGGGCAAATAATCGCCCGCCGCATGTTCCCTTCCAGCACGGTATCAATACGGAATGAATACGGAATCAATACGGATTTCATCCGTATTGATTCCGTATTCATTCCGTATTGATCGCGGGAGTGTCACCGGATCCACCCGGGAAATTGGTCAAAAAGTTCTTGACTGGATTTACGGATAATCTATTTTGGCGCTGGGAAGCAAATTGAGTTATAAACAAGGTGATGCCGATGATGCGAAACCTACAACTGATCAGGAGCCATGCGCAATTGAGGGAGCTGGGCAGCCAGTTGAAACTGGCCCTGCTCAAGGAATTGATCCAAGCGCCCGCGACCTGCCAGCAGCTGGCGAAACTTTTTGACCAAAGCAAACAGAAGATCCACTACAACCTCAGCCAGATGCTCAAGGAAGGCTTGCTGGAGATCGTGGAGGCCCCTTCCGGCGGTGGCCGGGAGGTATATTACGGGGCATCGGCCAGAACTTACGTGCTGGATCTTACGATCGGCCTGGCCAACAACGGCAACTTGCTGAACAGCCGCGCCATCATCAACGGCATCATGGAACGGGACCACCGCATCGACCTGGCCGGGATCGCGGCCAAACTGATCGACCAGGCCTTAAAACTGGTGCCGGGAGAGCGGTTGCTGATCGTGAGCGGGAAATTCAACTTTCCCCTGGTGGAAAAACTCAAGCTGGAAGCCGGGCGGCGCGGGATCCTCTGCACCTTGATCTATCAGGATCTGGACGCGTTGAAAGCCAAATACGAACAGTATTCCCTGGCCGCCTTCAAGGCCGATTATGAAGAGCTGAACCGTCAGCTGAAATCCGCCGACGTGTATCTGAACCTCAATGGCGAAGCGCGCTACGTGCAATTGAAAGATCCCAAGAAGCTGGCTCTGCGCAACCGCATGCTGGAGCGGTCCAAACAGCTCATCCACCAGCGCGGCATCCGTGTGGCCATGATGCCCGGGCTTCTGCAGGACACGCTTTCCGAGGGGGCCATCGAGAGCGAACTGCAGTTTTGGCGGGCGCTGGACATCGACTATCCCCGGCAATGCCGGCAGACCCTGGCCAAATGCCGCGAACTGCGGGACAAAGAGACGGTGCGGCTGAGTGGCACCAACAGTTCCCTGAGCCTGAGCATAGACAGGATAGTGGCGGAATGCGGCTCTTTCGGCAGCGATGAATTCCAGTCGCCGGTGATCAACCTGCCCGGCGGCGAGATCCTGATGATCCCCAAAGCCGGCAGCATGCACGGAACGCTGGCCAGTGAGCGGATCCACGTCTTTGGCGAAGAGGTGCTGCGGCCCGTGCTGGAAATCGGGAACAACGAGATCGTGAATTTCAGCGCGCAAAAAGGCGCGGAACACCTGGCCCGGGCCCTGGAAAGCGGCGGCGTGGATGGACGCAAAGCCGCCCTGATCTGCCTCGGCATGAACGAAAACATCCATCTGGGCGACATTGACACGGCGCTCAAACATAAAAGCAGCGGCAATTTGAGCATCTTCTGGGGCGACAACCGCTCCCTGGGCGGAGATGTGGCCGGCGCTCACGAATGGTTCGTGCAAATCGAGGATCCGCTGCTCAGCTTCAATTAAGAAGGGGTTAACATGAAGAAACTGATCCTGCTAGCGGCCCTGCTGGCCGCGCTGCTCCCGGTTTTCGGGCAGTGGCAGATCGACGAGGATTTCGAAGGCATCACCACCCTGCCCGAGGGCTGGACCTTTCACGATGACGGCGACGGCATGATCTGGCGCAACCTGAACAACGCCTCCCACGCCCACAGCGGCACCCGCGCCGCTTTTTGCGACAACTATTTCCCCAACCAAAACTCCGATTGGCTGATCACGCCGCAGATCACCGTGGCAGAGGGCGACAGCCTGATCTTCTGGACGCGCAGCTGGATCAGCACCGAGCCTCTGCGGGTTTACGTTTCCACCTCCGGAACGGCGATCGGCGATCTTACCAGCCTGCTTGGCGATTTCCCCGCGATCGGCATCGACTATCAGGAAATCCGGCTCAGCCTGGCCCCCTGGAATGGCCAGCCCATCTATCTGGGTTTTTTGTGGGAATGCGAGAACTACGGTATCCTGATCGACGACG
>JAGOIS010000012.1 GCA_017995495.1 Candidatus Cloacimonadota bacterium | reverse complement strand
ATTCTTATCACCTGGATAGTTTTTACAAACTCGATGGTCTGATAATACACGAAAAACAACCCATAATTGCAGAGTACCTTATATAAACCGTCCAACTACTACTGTGAAAAAGTCTAAAGCCAATTCTATCAAACACTCTGCCTCTTATCCCAATACGACCACTGTGACAAGTGATACGGATTTGATGGTTTGGGTGAGAACTTGTAACCCACGATTCGCCACCCCCTGGGTATGGAAGCAGGGCCGAGGGGTGCGAGGCTTTTTCGCGCTGGCTCCGCCATGATCTCACCCCAGTTAGCTTCCCGTTAACCTCCCGTTAACTTCCCGTCCAACTGACGGGTTGTCAAGGGGAGGCGGGCAAGGGGCGGATAAGCTGGGCTTCTTGGCGGGACAGGGGGGAAAATCCGCGGGAAGCAGCCGTTGTGCCAGCGCAGGCTGTCATCCAATCAAGTTCGAACCATGTAGCGCATGATGCCAATCATGCGGGATGCCAGAACGTAGCATTGGTATGCTGCGCTACGACTGGCGTAACACACTCAAAAGACCTGGATCCCCGCCTGCGCGGGGATGACGGTATTCCCACCCACTCGGTTTGAAAGGGGGCAAAAAAACAAACCCGCGGGAAAACGATAAGCCGGATTCTGTGGCCAGCGCTGGCGCGCCGGCCGATGTCCATTCCTCTGGACCCGCTCTCACGAACGGGTTCAAGCTGCCTACCCGAAAGCCGTAACCGCGCGGGCCGCGCTTCGTGGCTTCCCTATTTGGCATTGCACCGGATAAGGCATTCCCGGCAAGCCCTGTCACCAAGGCTTCCGGTGGTCTCTTACACCACCATTTCACCCTTGCCCGGCACTAAAAAGCTGCGGTCTCTCAACGGCAACCAAAAAGGAGCGTGCCAGGCGGTTTGTTTCTGTGGAGCTGCTCCGCATTGCTGCGGCTTCCCGTTAGGAAGTATCCCGCCCTGTGGTGTCCGGACTTTCCTCTGTTCCCATAAAGGTTACAGCGGACATCTGGTTTTCCCGTGGGTCTGTAAACAATGTAAGCGCCGCCGGGAAAATAGTCAAGGTAAAAACTCGGCAATCCCAAAACCATGGCCGTGGATGGGGGATGGTTTGTATGCAGCAGAGTCCTGACAGAGGGTTTACAGAAGCATCGGCAGAGACCCTGGTTATCACCCAGTTGCCCCGCACAGGTCAGAAGGACTTGACCACCCGGATCAGTTCTGAACTTTTGCCCACATCAACCTTGAGAAGATAGATCCCGGCAGGGGCAGGAATCCCGGATTCCAGGGCGCCATCCCACTGGCAGCTGGCTCCATCAGAAGAAACCGGCAGTTCTCTGATCCTGGTTCCGCGCAGGTTGTAAACCCTGACCCGGGCCGAGGCGTTCCGGGAATTCAGTTCAAGGTTGAGCTGCCTGGAAAAGGGATTGGGCCAGGCACCACGTATAAGATGATATTCCGGCTGAACCGGGTCCCCGACGGCAGCGCCTGCTTGCGCCGCAACGCTCACGATCCTGCTTTGCATGGCGGGAAGGTCCACCTGGACGTAACAGACGTTTTCTGTATCGTAGCGGTCAACCTGGAGCAGAGTACCGTTGGTTACACCGTAGGATACATTCCCCGGCGGCATATGGAATTTCAGCAGAGCCTGCTCAAATGCCACAGGCTGATTGTTGTTGAACATGGCAGCCACGCTGTCGGCCTCGGCAGCATTGGAGGGAAACCAGACCACATTGACGCTCTGGCCATTGTTGCCAGCGTAGATAGTGCTCAGAGGCTGAACCTGGGTCCCGTTGACGCGGATCACCCGGTAGGCTCGGTTCCCATCGCAAACGCTGCGGGTGGCCAGGTTGTAAGGATAAGCATTGATCGAGCCGCTGTTGTAATGAATGTGGCCCCAGAGCGCAAGATCGATGCCCATCTCATCCAGGTTTAGCTGCTCAGAAAAATCGTAGTGGGTAAAGAGCACCCTTGTTTTGTCCGGATGCAGGCTCAGACGCTGGTTTAACCAGATGATCTGCCTGGCGGTGAAACTCTGAGAACCGTAGATGTACGCCCGCCAGTTGTCGTAATTGTCATAGGCTTCCAGGCCGATGAAATGGAGGTCGCCGTAGGTGAAATCGTAGTCCTGGGTGTGCAGCGGCCAGTTTGAATCTGGATTGTCCAGCCAGGACCAGCCGAAATAGCGCCACCAGTTGCGGCGTGAACTGCCCTGCGGCGGAGGAGTGCTGTTCCAGCCGCCCACGTCGTGATTGCCGACAGTTACATAACAAGGAACATCAAATTCCGCAAGCAGGCGCTGGGTCCAGCCATAGAAATACTGCCCGGCAAATCCCTCCAGTTCCCCCTCGTTGAGCAGATCGCCGGTGAGCAGGACAAACTCCGGATTGATCAGGTTGATGTCGTCGATCACAGCCCGGAAATCGTTGACCGAGGTGGAATCGCTGTCGAAGCCATAATCTGGATAATAGATCTGGGAGGGCAGGTGAAGGTCGGTGATGTGAACGAAATAGTAGTTGTTCCTGCGGGTGGGAAGCACCTTCACGGCGTTGGCGGTGGTGTCGTCGATCCCGCCGGAAGCCGTTACGCGCAGATCATAGAGCTCGAACACCGGCACAGACGGAACAATCGCCTGCAGTTCCCAGCGGTCGGGGTCGCCAAGATATTGGCTGGATGTGATGTTTAGAGGGAGGGACTTCTGTTTGTGAACCAGCCAGGCCTGCCAGCCGGTGGTGTTGGCTGGCGCGATGCACGTGACAGCAAGGGTTTCACCGGGTATATGGATGGCAGGAATGTTCAGCAGCGGCAGCTGGATAACTGTGAGGGTGTCGCCTAAGGCGTTGTAAGGACTCAGCGCGGCCAGGGGACCCCATAGCAAAAGCAGGCAGAAGGCCATAACCACCGCCCAAGGCCAGGATACGGGCCGTTTTACAGATCCGGGCTTCATCTCAGTCAGCATACGCAAGGCAAGAATCCAGCCGGCATTAAATGCTGTTCAGGATGGAACGCACCTGATCCACGGGGATGGCGAAGCCAATGCCGATATTGCCACCGGTTTCAGAAACGATGAAGGTGTTGATGCCGATCACCTCGCCCCTGATATTGACCAGAGGACCGCCGCTGTTACCCGGGTTCACCGCCGCGTCGGTTTGGATCATGCTGCGGTAACTGCGTCCTTCCTGGGGCGCGAAACTGCGGTTCAGAGCTGAGATCACCCCCACGGAGACGGTCGGTTTGGGATCGCTCATCATGAAACCATAGGGATTTCCCAGAGCGATGGCCCATTCCCCGATCATGAGGTTTTTGGCGCTGCCCAGCCTGGCCGCGGGGAGATTGGTGCCACTGATCTTGAGCTTGGCTATGTCATGGGTTTCATCGAGGCCGACGACACTGGCGCTGAATTCACGTTTGTCCGGCAGCACGACCGTGATCTCAGAAGCTCCCGCCACCACATGGGCGTTGGTGACAATCAGCCCGCTGGGATCATAGATGACCCCGCTGCCAATGCTGGCGACCTGCCTCTGCATGGGAATGTCGCCAAAGAAGTCAAAGAAACTGAATCCAGAATACCTTCGCACATATTGCACTTTGGTTACGTTGACACTAACAACGGCTGATTCCACAGCCTCGACCGCGGCGGTGATCTCATTGTGGCGCCGGCTTTCGGAAACAGCGATCTGAGTTTGTGGCTCAGGCAGGATGTTGAAGCCTTTCTGATTTATCAGAACGAGGGTGATGCCTGCGTTTAAAATAAGCACCACCAACGCCAGAACTATTGCGGTGGATGTTTTCATTGATCTTCCTACTTGAATTTCTTGATGGCAAATTCAATGCTGGCTATGCTCACGGTGGTCTCGTGGCAGGGGCCTTTGGGGCGTTCGTTCAGAACGGCATAAACAGGATATTGCCAGGAATCGCGCAGGCCATCCAACAGGTCGCGATGGCAGGCCACAGCCACGATAACGTTGGGCTTTTTATCCCGGATCAGTTTTCGGGCCAAAGAACCGCCGGTGGCGACCGCAGCCTCGACATTTTGCTCGGTGATCAGTTTCTTGATGGTGGCGATGTCGCAGCCTCCGCATTCTTCACAGTTTACTATGTCCGAGGTGATGCGGATGGAGCAATCGTCCTTTTGCAGGCAATGCGGCAGCATCACCAGAATGTTTGAATTGCGGACATCCTTCTGGTCCGTGAGCACCATCTCATTGTTGAAGTTGAGGAATGATTCCGTGAGTGTGTTTCCATGTGAAAACGTCAGTATGCTGAGAGCGCGGGCCAGGGGGTAAAAAACGTACATCAACATCCATATGCTGAGTCTGCGCAGCCATTGCGGCCTGATGCGGATATGGGTGGACATCAGAGTGATGACCCAGGTGACAACCATGAAGATGATCGCGACCAGCAGAAGAATCAGCATGGCTCGAACAGGATATGACACTATTGCCGGTTTCTGCTGTACCAGATAAACCAAGCCGATATAGATGGCGCTGATGATCAGCAGGCTGAGACTGACCAAAGCGGGGAACTTAACCACGGACAGATATTGGTCCTGGTCTTTCATGTTTCCTCCCGAAGGGGGTTAAAGGTTGGTGGATCGTGAGGCAGGTCAAAACTTTCTCCGGGAACCAGTCTGGCTCCGAGCTGCCAAGCCCAGGCAGCCATGGCTTTTTTCCCGGCCGCCTGCACCCGGGTGAGCAACAATCGCTGTTCCAGGCAGTTGACCTCTATACCGCTATTCTTGACGATCGCTGCCACACTGCCTGAATGTCCGCCGGATGGTTCAGATATCACTTCTGCTGCCAAAATCTTGAGCGGTTTCCCCCTCAGCCAAGCCTGGGCCCCGGGCTGAGGCGAAAAAGCCCTTATGCGGTTGAGGATCTGATTCGCGGGCTGGTTCCAGTCCAGATCGAGGTCCTCTTTTTCAAGTTTGCGGGTGTAGCTGGCCGCGGAGTCATCTTGGGCAACGGCTACACAGGACCCGTTTTCCAGCTGGGGAATGAGGTTCCGCAGCATTAGGGCTGAGCGATCGGCCAGCCTGTTGTGCAGGCTGCCAAAATCGTCTGTTTCCATAATGAGCTGTTTTTGCTGCATAAGGATCGGCCCCGCGTCAAGGCGGGCGTTGAGGCGGAAAATGCTGACCCCGGTGAAGGTGTCGCCCTGAAGCAAAGCGCTCTGGATGGGCGTGGCGCCGCGGTAGCGGGGCAGCAGCGAAGGATGCAGGTTGATGGCTCCCAAGCGGGGCAACTTTCTCAATTCGCGCTTGATCAGGCCACCATAAGAAGCAGTGACAAGCAGATCAGGCTTGAACTTCCTGATTTGGGTCAGGCTGTCACCAGAGTTGATGTCTTCAGGTTGGAGCAGCTCCAGATTATGCCTGCGGGCAAATTCAGCCACTGGACAAGGTTGTGGGCGCAGATTACGACCAGCTGCTTTGTCCGGCTGACTGATCACCAGCAGGGGAAAATCTTGTTCCAACAGCATTTTCAGAGCGGGAAGGCCAAAGGCAGAGCTGCCGGCAAAAATGATCCTCATCACTGCAGGAATCCGGTTTAATCCGTGCCCCGAAGGTTGACTCCATTCACGGCGGTTCGTTCCAGGTCCTTCAGCCTGCGCCTTATTTTAAGGCTGGCAATGGTGCTCAGATGATCCACGAAAAGGATCCCTTCCAGATGGTCGTATTCATGCTGCACCACCACGGCCGGATAGCCGGAAAGCTTCATCAGCCTTCTTTCTCCACTCAGTTCGGTGAAGGAAACGCTGATCTCGGATGGACGCACCACCCGCGCGTAAATTCCGGGAACGCTGATGCAGCCTTCCTCTGTTTCGGTCTCGCCATCGCTGGATTCGATCATAGGATTGATCATCACCAGCGGTTCGCGGCTTTTACCGTCCTGGCTCCAATGGGGATCGACAACTATGATCCTCTTGCTGATCCCGGTCTGAGGGGCGGCAATTCCCACCCCGTCCCGCTTGTACATGGTGTGGGTGAGGTCTTCCGCGAACTGGTGCAGCTCGTCGTCGATTTGCTTAACCTCGGCCGCTTTCAGACGCAGGACCTCATCGCCATAAATGTGAATATCCAGAAGTTTGGGTCGGCGTGGCATCAGGACTGAACTGGGCTGTTTTCTCCGGTGATAATGGTGGCTACCGCGCCGCGCTGAAACTCAACGCGCACATGGTTGGTTTCGTCGATCTCAATGATGACTGTGTTTTTATCCGGTTTGATGGTCACGATGCGACCGTAGATCCCGGATGTTGTCACCACTTTGTCGTTCACCTGAAGGCTGTCGAGCATTTTTTGCAGTTCTTTCTGCTTCTTTTGTTGCGGCATGATCATCAGGAAATAGAGCAGGGCGAACATGATGATGATGGGCAAAAAGGTCATCAGGGGATTGCTGGTTTGCTGTCCGGAAGCTGTGGTTCCGCCGGCGCCTGTCATGAGTAGTGTATAGAGCATATGTTTTCTCCTATAGGCCAAAAAACTTTGGCGTGATTGATCTGATCAGTTGGATTGTCAAATTGGCATAAACACCGGCAATTAGATCGTCGGTGACGATCCCCCAGCCTCGGGGCAGACGCTGGGATAGATTAATTGGAAAAGGTTTGGCAATGTCAAAAACCCTGAACAACACGATGGCGTATACAGCCAGGAGCAGTGATTTCGGCAAGAGAAGCACGGCAACAAAATAGCCGCAAAATTCATCAATGACAATTGCCGGGGAGTCGTGCCCCAAGGTTTTTTCCGCTTTTCCACTCAGCCACACGGCCAGGCCTGATGACAGCAGCAATCCTCCCCCCAGCCAGTACCAGCCTTGTCCGGTGAACAGGCTTTTCGGCATCAGCAAATAGACTCCCGCGGCAAACAAACTGCCAAAGGTGCCGGGAGCGAAAGGGATGAATCCCACTCCAAGAAGCGAGGAGAGAAAGGTGAACAGGTTCAGGCGGCTGGAGTTCATCATTCGATTATCCGCACGAAGGATTCACTGGTCAGTTCATTAATCCATTCGTCGTAAGCGGCGTTGAATTTTTGTTGATAGAGATAGTCTTCCAGGGTGGGTTTAACCTCTTCATAGCTGAAGATGCGGGATGGGTATTCTTCCAGCCGGGCGAACAGCATCAGCATACCTTCGTTCTCCAATACTGGCGTCATCTGCCCAACCGGGGTTTCAAGTATCTGCGGGGCATAGAGTTCTGGGAATTCTTCCAAGGATAGCTCGCCCAGGATGCCACCTTTTTGGGCAGTCTCTTTGTCATCGGAATAGAGAGCGGCCAGATTCTCGAAAGTATCGGCACCCGCATTGAATCTTTCGCGGATGTTTTCCATGAGTTGGCGCGCTGCCAGAGTGTCCTGCTCCGTGGGGCCGAGAATTTTGAGGATATGGCGGGCACGGACCTCGTTGGCTCGTTTTTCCTCCACTTTGATGAGGTGATAGCCAAATTCCGTGGCAACGATATCGGACAACTCCCCAACGTTTAGGCTGAAAGCGGCATCCTCAAAGGGTTTCACCATCATACCCCGGCTAAAGAAACCAAGGTCTCCACCCTGTTCTTTGCTGGGGCAATCGCTAACCTCTTTGGCCAAAGTGGCAAAATCGGCGCCCTGGATAAGGCGGTTCTGGATCTCCCGCATTTCAGCCAGTTTTGTATCCTGAGAAGCCTGGCTGGGCTTGATCTCGTGGATGATGTAACCAGTTTTCCAGGTGACGGGTTTAACCGCCAGGCTGTCCTTGCTGGTTTGATAAAAGGCGCGCATTTCCTCTTCGGTGATGCTGATCTTGGATTTTACGTAGAGATCCACCAGTTGTTGAGTCATGTAGCTTTCCTTGATCTGGTCTGTGTATAGGTCCAGGAGTTCCGATTCTGTGAGGTTTTCTCGGGCCAGATCAGCAGCAAAAGCCTGCTCGGAAGGATATTTGGCTTTGGTTTTGGCAATTTCTCTTTGAGCGTATTGCTCCACCTTTTTGTCATCGATCTTGATATCCATGTCCTTGGCTTTTTGGAAGATCACTTTCTGCTCAATTATCTGTTTCAAGGCGGCTGTCTCATTTATCGCGTCTGATGGATATCCGGACGCCTGCATCTGATACATCAGTTTATATACGTCGCTCATCAGAACAATGTCGGACCCGACTTTGGCAACTATGCGGTCAACCAACTCCGCCGACAGCCCCATCAGCATCAGAGCGGCCAGCAGTGTGATCAGTGTTTTCTTCATGATTATCCTTGTGTTGTATAGGATACAGCGCAATCCAGCGCTGTCAATAGTAATATATACCCGGGGTTTTCATTTTCAATTCCCGGATGATCTCTTCGTAGACCTGTTGTTTTCTTTCCCTGAGGAGGATGGCTCGGATCTCTTTGCGGTATTCCGCAAAATTGGCATCCTGAGTACCTTCACGTTGTTGTACATATCTCAGGACATAGGTTTTGCCATCAACCGTCACCACGCCTGGGGTGTTGTCTGGCAGTTCATGGGCGGCTCGCCAGTACAACGAGTCTTCACCGGCAGCGGTAACGAATCCCATCCTGCCCTGGTGCTGTTTAAGAGGTTCCTGAGAGTACTCAGCAACGGCCAGATTGAAGTCGTAACCTTCTTCCCTGATCCTTTTTAGGAGTGCGTTGGCAGATGCCGCGTCCGGGCAAAGAATTCGCTGGATATCGTATTCCATCAATCTGCCCTGAAACTCGCTCTGGTGAATTCGATAGTAGTTGAACAGCTCTTCCTCACCAATGGCTATGCTGGCCAGGCGTTTGGATATCAGAGCGTTGGCTTTCACCTTTTTCTGGGCATAGTCCAGCCGCTGTTTGACCGCTTGCTCTTCCTGCAGGTTCTGCTTTTCCGCTTCCTGGGCCAGCAGGGTGAGGTTAACCCAGTTTTCTATCTCCTGCTTTTTCTGTTCAGCGCTGAGGTTGTTCCATTGCTCGTCCGTGAAAGTGGAGCGAAAACTCTCCTGCGTCAATACGTCTCCATTCACCTCTGCCAGAGGCGTCTGTTGTTCATCTTCTTTTGGCCCTCTGACACAACCAGCAGCCAAAATGAACAATAACAAGACGATGAGGGAGGTTCGACTCATGTATTAAAGAAAGGGGGGAGTGTAGGTTAGACGGAGCTTTGGCTTCTTGTCCGCGGGCGCGCTGGTGAAGTGCCAAAACTCGATCCTGCCGTAATTCAGCATTTCCTGCAGTGATCTTATCACGATCCCATAGGGCACTTTGTCGCCAGAGGTGTAGGCTTGGATTATGGGGGTGATATCAACCACCAGGCTGTCTCCGCGCACCAAAGGTTCTGTCGCTATTCCGGTGGCCAGGCGGCTGTCTTCAATTTTCATTGGCAGGGAAACATCCAGAGAATCGTTAAGTCGATCAGCGCGCAGCTTGCAGGCTGTGTTGGTGCCGTAATAGGGGTTGTTTTTCACATACAGGATCAGCCTGGCCTGATTGATGGTGGTCCGCTTGCGTTGCAGATCCCCCATCACGTTGCCATGCATGTCTTTAATCCAGGAATTGTCGATGACAAAATGCAAATAGATCCTGGATGGGGTTATATTGTTCAGGATCCAGCTGTCTGTAAGCAGGGGTGCTTCCTCGGAATCAACTCTGTAGCTGTCCCGGGTGGGACGCTGTTCGTACTCGATGTCATCTGTGGTTTGGTCATCTTCATTGCGGTAGAGGAAACGCAGTTGCGGCCCCCTTCCTGTTTCCAGTGACATGGCTTCCACCCAGGAAGTTCCGCCTGTCTTGATCGCCAGAGTCAGACCCAGTGAATCTGCCCCGGAACGCCAGTTCTCGATCTTGTCAATGGGAATGGGGATCTTGATCTCAGTACCCGTGGTGAGCACTGTATCCGGAATGGTGAAGGCGGATTGGGAGATCAGGGTCAGGTTTGCGTCTTGGATCAGACCGGTGCTGTCTGCCGCCCAACTTTGGTTGAGTTTGTAAACAGACAGTTCAACTGGATTGCGCGAGGCTTGGGACCGTCGCGTGAGAGTCAGGGCCAGATAGGTGGAATCTTGATAACTGGAAGGGATGTGGAAAGCTCCCTCCGCAGGCAGTCCCGTGAAGCGCATGAAGGCCACCGACTCGATTCCATTGTAATCTCCGCACAGCAGGGTGGATTCTGTTCCGGTAACTTTGCCGCTTCCGGCAAAACTGTACCCGGCAATCATGTCCAGCGTGTCCGTTGTGGAAAGCGGAGACACGTTGGACCAATTGTTCCCTGTGGGATTGTTGTTCTTGATGCATCCAGCCAGAATCAACACCAGCATGGCCAGCAGCAATGGCATTAGTATGAGCTTTGATTTCATATATTATATACCTGTTTAAAAGTTCTTTTTCAAATTAGTAGTATTAGTAGGCACTGTGGATAAGTGGATTATCGGTCAACCTTTTTTTTAAACTTCTGTCCCAAAAGCCTTGGCGCGCCTGGATTAAATGTGGATAACTTGTGTTCAAGCCATGAGGGGAACCGTGCTTATCCACAACAAACGAAACAGGACAAATAAAAACCGGCTTATCCACAGTTATCCACACAAACAATCCACTTATCCACATTGATGAAAATCAAGCCTTGATGTTCTTGATCAGCTGTTCTATATGAGAGCGGAAAGTGATGTCCTCCCGAAAGCGGTTGTCGATCATTTTCTTGGCGTGCAGAACGGTGGTGTGGTCCTTGCGTTTGAAATAATCTGCGATCTCTTTCAGGGAAAGCTGGGGAATGAGCAGGTTGGCCAGATACATGGCGATCTGGCGGGGATAGGAGATCTGCTGACGCCGCGTTTTATCCACGATCTGGGGTATGGTGATGCCATAGGTCAGGCAGACCTGTTGGGTGATGGTATCCAAAGAGATTTCCCTGCGGTGCTCGGAGATCATGTCGCTGAGGATGTTGCGCACCGTTTCAGTATCAAGTTCAGCTGGATTGAGTTTGTTGTAGGAGGCGTAGGCCAGAATGCGGATCAGCGATCCTTCCAGAGCGCGCACACTGGAGGATATGGACTCGGCGATGAAGGAAAAGACCTCGTCCGTTAGCTCAATGTTTTCCGGCTCCGCCTTTTTGTGCAGGATGGCCACGCGGGTCTCAAAATCAGGATTCTTGAGGTCGCAAAGCAATCCGCTCTCAAAGCGCGTGACCAGGCGTTTTTCCAGGTCCGGGATGTCCTTGGGCGGGCGGTCTGATGTCAGCACGATCTGTTTGCGGCTGTCGAAGAGGGCGTTGAAGGTATGGAAAAACTCTTCCTGGGTGCCTTCCTTGCGGGAGAGAAAGTGGATGTCGTCCACCAGCAGCAGATCCACTTTGCGGTATTTGGAGCGAAACTCTGACATCTTGTTGGACCGGATGGAATCTATCATCTCGTTGGTGAATTCTTCGCTGGTGGTGTAAAAAATGGAGCAGTTACGGCCTTCCTGGACCACAAAATTTCCCACCGCCTGCATAAGGTGGGTTTTGCCCATGCCGCTTTCGCCGTAGATAAAGAGCGGATTGTAGGTGTAGCCTGGCGCTTCTGCGACCGCCTTGGCCGCGGAGTAGGCAAAGTTGTTGTTGCGACCCACCACAAACTGGTCAAAGTTGAACCTGTCATTGAGTTTGGTGTTCAGGATCACCCGGTTGCCTGAATACTCCGCGGGGGCAGACCTACCCTCCGCGATGTAATGAGGCGGGGAAGTGAATTTAACCTTGTAACGTTGCTTGTAAAGCGCGTAGGAAATCTCCCCCAGGGTGTCGGTGTAGTTCTGATTCAAATAATTAGCCGCGAATTGGGTTGGTACCCTCACCACCAGAGTGTCGTCCAGAATGTCCACCAATTTGGTATCCGAAAACCAAGTCCGGAAACTCTGTTGATTGATGTTGTCCTCAAGCTTATCCAAAATGTTCTGCCAAATGTCCTGGTCCATCATCTCTATCCTATTGAAAAAATTGTGTTTATCCACATCGGGAGAAGATCTTTCCCATCTGCCGTATGTATATCGATAACTTATTGCAGATAAGAGAATTACATCATAATCTTGTCGCCCAGGCCTGCTTCCCTTGGAAAAGTTATCCACATCTTTTCCACATTCTCCACTTCTTTCATTTAGAGAATTCACCGTTGCAGTTACACATCTGTTCAAGTTTGGCCAACCAAGGCATCCCTAGCTTTTTAGCCTGCGTTCTTTTGTCAAGCCGCTAATTCGTTTTACATTATATCCCTTACCTGCATCATATTCGCTAATCTTCAATTTTGGAATTTGTTAGATATGTACAGGTCATGCGGACAAAAACACAGAATTGAGTGTTATCTTTATTCCCCTCATATGGTTAAAGAAATTCACTTTTGTGCCATTTGGCGAGCTCGAAGCAATTTACCAAAATTTACAGCCCTCTGCTCATCACTTCCCATCCGCCAAACTCACTTCAGACAGGCGGATATCCGCTGAGGGATGGAGCCTTGACATACAGGTCAATCTCATGGAATTCATTGATGGAGTGTGACTTGCATCTTTGATAATGAAATTGGATAACGATACACTTGTTTCAAGCGGACCTATCTGCGCTGAGATTCTGCTTGACAGATGGTTCCCTGAAGCTAAACTGCCGTCAGCCTTATTAGGGAGGAAAATTGAACCGAATATACCTGACGTTGCTGATATTTCTGCTGTTTCAGCTCCAGTCATGCCAGGCTGGGGAAGCCAGGGGAAAGGATGAGCCTGGCGAAATCCTGCCCCCTGGATCAGTGGTGGTATATTTCACCTCTCGTATTGACGCCCAGGCCGTTCGGGACATTTACTTGCGGCTGGAGAACAAGTTGCAGGGCAGGATTGGCATCAAGGTTCATTTTGGTGAGGATGGGAACAAAAACTACCTGCCCGCTAAGCTGATCGAAGGTCTTTGCGCAGACCTTGATGCCACCCTGGTTGAAACGAATGTGCTTTATGGCGGCAAACGGAGCAAAACCGAAAGTCACATCAAACTGGCCCGGGACCACGGGTTCACCTTTGCACCGATCGATATTCTGGATAGCGGGGGCAATATCTCTTACGAATGCCGCCTCAAGCATTTCAGCAAGGTTTACACTGGCAGCCATTTCGAGGATTACGACAGCTTTCTGATCTTCTCCCACTTCAAGGGTCATGGCTCTGCCGGTTTTGGCGGCGCCATCAAAAACATCTCCATGGGTCTGGCCAGCAGGGAGGGCAAACGCTTTCTCCACAGCGGCGATTACCCCATTTATGATCAGAAAAAATGCACATCTTGCGGCCTTTGCGCGGCATCCTGTCCGGAGCAGGCAATCAGCATCGATCCAGTGAATATCGACCACTTGAAATGCATTGCCTGCGGAAAATGCGTGACAGTCTGCCCCGAAAAAGTGTTTCAAATCCCCCCGGACGACCAGCAGGATTTTCTGGAGCGGCTGGTGGAATACGCTTATGTGCTCACGCAGCGAAAACCCATGCTTTATATCAACGTTCTGGCCAACATCAGCTCTGCCTGCGACTGTTATTCCCGCGCGCCCAAGCCCTTTTTGCCGGATATCGGCATCCTGGCCTCCACTGATATCGTGGCCCTGGAACAAGCCAGCCATGACTTGGTGGACAAAGCCCACAACTGCTCCGACGCCTTCCTGAAAGAAATATCCGTATCCGGCAAACGGCAGATAGAATACGCTGCGGAACTAAAACTGGGGAATCCGGATTACATCCTGATCGATATAGATCGCAAGGACTGACTCAGAGAACCAATCAAGAACAGATCAGACCAAGTCCCTGAAACTGAAGCCGCGGTCCACCAGTTCCTGCTGTTCCTTAAGCCAGGCTTCAAGACCGGTGGCTCTGATGCGTTCGTTGTTTTGGGCCAGCTTCTGGTAGTGCCCGCTGTAAAATTCCTTAAGAGGCGGACAGGGATACTCAGAGCATTCAGCGCAAAGCCGCAGCCCTTTCTTTTGGGCGCAGATCCTAAATCCGCATTCCGGATTGCCGCAACCGCCTTTGCACAGGGGGCAGCTTTCCTTCATTTGTGCCAGGGAGGCCAGCACCTTCCAGAAATCTGCAAACTCTTCGTAGAGCTGAGACCCGAAATTTTCCCACCCGTCGTCTTGCATGATCATGCGCAATCTGTTTGCCGCTTCTGGCAATATGGTGGTAAGGTTGCAGAGACGGCAATTCAGCCCGCAATAGGCTATATCGTCCACGGTGATCTTTGTTTCCATTTTTCCACACTCCTTTGCTGGCACTTTTGTTCTTGCCTCGTTTTTTGTCAATCATTTTCAGGCTTGGTAAAAACTCTTGGATCGGTAAATATCCACCCAGTAAAATTGCTCGTCTTAACTGCAGATAAACCTTGACAGAATTTGTTCCGTCTACATTCTGCGTTTAATTAAGATTCCATGAGGTGTAAGATGAAAACTCTCAAGATATTGGCGGTTTTGATGCTGGTCCTTACCCTTTTTTCATGCAAAAAGCCCATCACAGAGCTTATCCAGTTGGATGATCCGATCTTCAATCCAGAGCAGGGAACCTATCCATCAGGTCAGGCCATCCAACTCACCTGTCCGGAATACGGCGCCTCCATCTATTACACCACCGATGGCAGCGAACCCACAAACCAAGACTCTCTTTATTCCCTATCCGCACCCTTGATTATTCCCGAGTGCTTCCCCGATGGTGCTCTCACTGCCACGATCAAAGCCCGCGCCTATAAAGACGGATTCGACCCCAGCGATGTTGCCTCCGCCACCTATACCGTGCATTTTTTCAACACGGTGGCCACCCCCACTTTCGACCCCGCGCAGGGAGACATCACCACTCAAACAGAGATAACCATTCACTGCCCCACCCTCAACGTTGAGGTGCATTATACTCTTGATGGTAGCGAACCCACCCAGGCCTCAGCCCTGTACACAGATGGTTTCACCATCCAGCAAACCGGGCAGGTCACCTTGAAAGCCAGGGGATTCCGCAGCGGATGGAATTCCAGCGAGATCGCCCAGACCACATATAATGTAAGCGTTCCGTAGAAACGGAACATATCCAGGATTTTTTTGTGGCCAATGGTTCCCAGGCCACGTAGTATAAATATGATTTTCCGCTTCGCTCCCAGATAGGGGCTTTGTTCGTTATTCCATCAGATCGATCTTTGGTTCAGTGTCCAGTCATCCGGTGGACGTAAAAAGAAATGATTTGTTCCAGTTCCGACTCAAAGCTTAACCACTCAAAGTCGTCTGGCAGCTCAGCGGCCAACTGCTCAGCCTCGGCCAGATAATCCCCAAAACGGGTCTCCGCCTCTTGGATGGCCTCAGGTGCTTGATATTGATCATCATAGCCAAGATCAATGGATAACTCCAGGGGTTTGATCATCTGGTGGTGCAAATGGTTCCATTCCCCGGTTATGATATTGAACTTATACTGGGAAAGGAACTTATGGCCATGATCCAGCACAAATTTCACCGCGGCGATGAGATAATCCACCTCCGCCCCGGTCATCGAATAGTGCAGATTCAGCCGCACCCAGCCGGGTTTGATGCCAGCGTAGCCGGCGTTGGTGATGAGGCAGCGATAATAATCCGAAACCTGACCCCCGATCTCCATCAGATGATGGCCGTAAGGTCCGGCGCAGGAACAGCCGGCCCGGGTTTGGATGCCGAAGAGGTCATTGAGCAGGCGGGTAACGAATTTTGGATGCAGGATGCGGTCGCGGTGGCGGATGTTGAAAGGCACGATCGGTACCTTTTTGGCGGGGTCCAGCGGTCCGTAAAAAATGATCCTGTCATCATCAGCGAAGGCGGCCATGAACTTTTCGTAGAGGTGTTTTTCCAGTTGGTCGATCGTGGCCTGTCCCACCTTGTGCTTAAGCTGAAAGGCCAGCGCCACCCGCAAGGCCTGCATGATTCCCGGCGTGCCTGGCTTTTCCCTGCTTTCAATATCCGCAAAATACTCTTCCTTGCAGTGGGAAACAAAGCTCACAGTCCCGCCGGCGGATACCGTGGGCGGAAGATTCTGCGGATAGATCCTCTCATTGAAGATCAGCACTCCGCTGGTGCCGGGACCGCCCAAAAACTTGTGGGGGGAAAAGAAGATGGCGTCGAAATAGCTTTCTTCATCCCGGTTCATGTCGATCTCCACATAAGGCGCGCAGGCCGCAAAGTCAAAACAGGCCAGGCACCCATGCCGGTGGAGGATCCGGGCCACCTCATAAACTGGGGTTCGGAGTCCGGTGACATTGGAGGCGGCGGAAAAGGAACCGATCTTCAGCCTTCTCTGATACTGCGGATCCGCCACCATCTCCTCCAGCCTGGCCAGATCCAGCTCGGAACCGGCATCCAGGGGAACTTCCACGATCTCGCACAGGGTTTGGCGCCACATGATCTCGTTGGAATGATGTTCGTAGGGGCCAACAAAGACAATGGGCTTGCTGTGATGCAGGAATTCGTGCAGCGCCCGATTGCAGTCGATGCCCTCAGGGTTGCGGAGCAGGCAGCTTTTCAGCACCTCCCCGATCCGCTCCCGGGTTGCCGGTGGCCAGTAGACCCCCAGGATCTGCATCAGTTTGTTAACTCCGCCGGTGCTGCCGGAACCGGTGAAGATGATCTTGCCTGAAGGACCGGCGTTCACGGAGTCCTTGATGATCTTTTCCGCTTCGCGCAGAAGCGCGGACATGGTTTTGCCTGTGAAATCGTCTTCCGTGTGGGTATTGGCGTAATAGGACAGGATCCTGTCAACAGCCCGCTCTACGGACCTGAGGCCACGGCCGCTGGCGGTGTAGTCCGCGTATACCAGGGGCCTCTCGCCAAAAGGTGTGGGGATGGGAATGTTCCGGCCGATGATGTCTTCACGCAGCCAGCCCAAACCACGAATGAGTTCAGTTGTATTTGTCATGGTTAAACCACAATGGACAAACCTGCATTTTCGGCAAGAAGTATTATTTCGGCGCGATATCTTCCCCCAAACTACAATCTAAACGCTTATCAAACTTTCCCTTGATCCGAGAATAACAGCCGGTAGATGAATCCCCCGCCCAGGCCGCCGATGATCGGGAACACCCAGAACATCCACAACTGGTTGATGAATACGGGCCCGGCAAAAAAGGCCACGGCTGTGCTGCGGGCTGGATTAACCGAGGTATTGGTTACCGGAATGCTGATCAGATGGATCAGGGTCAATGCCATGCCGATTGCGATCGGGGCCAGACCCGCGGGGGCGCGTTTGTCCGTGGCGCCCATGATCACCAGCAAGAACATTCCGGTCATCACCACTTCACACAGCAATCCCGGTATCACGCGGTATTTTTCCGGTGACGCGCTGCCCACTCCATTGGCGGCGAATCCACTGGCAGCGGCGTCAAATCCTTGCAAACCGTTGGCGATGATGTAAATCACCAGCCCTGCCAGGAGTCCGCCCAAAACCTGGGCCACGATGTAGGGGATCAGGTCTTTGGCCGGAAAACGACCTCCGGCCCACAATCCCAGCGAAACAGCTGGATTGAGGTGACAACCGGAAATGTGCCCAATGGCGTAAGCCATGGTCAGCACCGTGAGTCCGAAAGCCAGGGAAACCCCGGCCCGTTGAATGAAAGCTCCGGCCAACACAGCGGCCCCGCAACCTCCCAGCACCAGCCAGAAAGTACCAAAAAACTCCGCTCCCATGCGTCTTGCGATGTTTGGCATAGGTCACTCCTTTTAATATCTTGGCTACAGATTTGCCGGTTGATTGCTTAAGTAAATTTTCTCTTGCGGCAAATCTGGCACTGCCAATGCATCTCTAACTGCCGGCAGGTTTTTGGTCAAGCTTTTTATCATAATCATGGCATTTAAACGCTCTATGATACGCGTCAGGCGATCCGCATATTGATATCCATTCCCCAGCCAGGCACCTCAGCGCAATGGACCATCACACTGAGTGAATTGCCGGGGTGATGTATTAAATAGCTTTGGCCACCTCTGTCGACCAGGAGGTCGACAGCCCCAATGCCTGTTTTTAGCCACATTGTCGGGTATGATTACCCACTCAATTTGAAAGAGAGCCTGGTTTTATTCATCCTGTCTGGACGTGCTTTTGGAGCGGGACAACCCTCATTTACACAAAGAGTTAGGGCGCAAAGACACAACCTTTGACAAAAACCTGAGGCAGAATGGTAAGTGTGAAAATTGGAAAAAGTTCTTGACACAATTTTTGACTTCAGGAATAAGGTAAATTAGCTTTTTTTCGGAGTTGCCGGAAAAAAAATCTCGCAGGTCTTGTTTGAAAACAATTTTCAGGCAGGGCTGAAAACATAGAAAGTGATTGGGGAAGACTTGGTTAATCCTATTCAAGTCTTTAGCTTTAACAAAACAGGTTGCCTGGGGCTCACCCATAAATCCCCGCAACTCAAAGGAGAATTCATAATGAAGAAAGTTCTTTTTTTCACCGTGGTGCTGGCAGCGCTGGTTCTCAGCGTGTCCGCCCAGTACACGGAGATTTTCACCCAGCCGTACGCCACTGAAGCCGGGGTTCCCTCCCCCGGGACCCTCACCACCAGCGTCCTGGATACTGCCCAGGCTGTTGATTATGAGGTGGCGGACAACTTCACCGGATTGACCGACCCCATAAACAAGATCACTGTTTATGGAGGCTCCCTTCTGTACAACGCCGGCTGGACCCCCGCCCCCCCCCCCCCCATCCAACCCCTCAACATCAGATTCTATTAAGTAACCGGAGGATGGACCCAACCTCCGCAACCGCTCACCGCGGAAATCACCGGCACCTACACCGTCAATCTGTATGACGACTACGGTGACGGCTGGAACGGCGGCCTGCTGGATGTTCTGGTGA
>JAGOIS010000011.1 GCA_017995495.1 Candidatus Cloacimonadota bacterium | reverse complement strand
GAACCAGCCTCGCCATTTGATGCGTGAAAGTCATTGCCGAGAGGCTCAGGAACGCGTCCGCCCTTGCTCTCAGGCTGACATGCGCGCCATATACTCCGCCGATCACGAAAACAACGGATCTCTCTGCAGATAAACTATGCATAAAGCCGGCAAACTCAAGCGAAGTTTTTGCCTCACCACGCTCATCGAGCAGGATCACAAAGTCGTCAGAAGTTATGCGTTTGAGGCAGAGAGCGGCTTCTCTGCTTTTTACTGACTCGGTATTGCCCGCTGTTTTCAGGCCAACGTCCCCAATGTCTGTCACCTCGATCCTGGCCATCGGTCCCAGACGTTTAAGGTATTCGCCGATCCCCTCTTTCAGCCAGCCTGACCTGGTCTTTCCGACCTGGAGGATGCGCAGTATCACTTGTTCATGCAGGCCAGAGCCATCGCCATGCAGAGCATCTTCAGTTCCCCACGGTCCGCGCGGGAGGGGATGAGGATGGGAGCCTGGGTGCCCACCACAACGTGTGCGACACGGTAGCCGCAATAGTAGGTGAGCATCTTGCCAAAGATGTTGCCAGCTTCGATATTGGGCACGATGAAAACATCCGCCAGGCCAGCCACGGGAGATGCGATCCCCTTGATCCTTGCTGCCTCGATGTCCACGGCGTTGTCGAAGGCCAGGGGACCCTCCACAATGCAGCCGGTTATCTGTTTGCGGGCGTTCATCCGCGAGATCAGAGCGGCATCGATGGTGGCCTGCATCTTGGGATTAACCGTCTCGACAGCTGTGATCATCGCCACTTTGGGTTCCGGCGAGCCCAGGCTGTGGGCAACCTGGACGGCGTTTCTGACGATGGCGATCTTCTCATTCAAGTCTGGAGCCAGATTCACCCCGCCATCGCTCAGAAGCTTCAATCCGGTGGGGTGTTCATAGGCCAGCACATCCGAGATCACGTCGCTCACCCGCAGGCCCTTTTCCTTGTCCAATACCGCCCGCAGCAGCTGGCCGGAATCAGTTTTGCCCTTGAGGATGATGTCGCCTCTGCCTTCGCGGGCAAGCTGAACGCTTACCTTGGCGGCTTGGATCAGATCACCGCCGACGTCCAGGATCTCAAAGGAATTCACGTACTCCGGCGCCATCTTCTCCAACAGGGCTGTGATCTGGGGTTTGTCGCCCACAAGCAGGCAGTCGGCCAGGTCTTGCTGCTTGGCCAGGATGGCCGCGTCCAACACAGACTCTGTCTGAGCGGCAGAGATGATCACGGTGCCTCGCTTTTGGGCCTTGACAGCTCCGACCATTTCGTTAAAGTTCTTGAACATATCCATCTCCGCTACCCGAGGTTTTCCTCAGGTGCTGTATTTTTCTATGAATTCATCCACCAATCCATCCTCTTCCGGCTTGAGGTCTGCCAAAATCTTTTTCAGGGCTTCTTTCTGGATCTGGCGTACCCGTTCCCGGGAGAGCCCCATCTTTTCTGCTATTTGGGCAAAGTTTTGGGATTCGTTATCCTCGTTCAGGCCGTAATAGGTGCGGATAATGTCTGCCTCACGCTTGTCGAGTTTATCGATGGCTTTGTTGATCTTGTGTTTCAGCCTTTCGCGGTGATACAATTTCTGGGGGTCGGCCAGATCGTCATCCGCGATCATGTCGCGGGTTGAGAATTCCTGAAAATCACTGCCGGAAACCAGGTCGTCGAATGAGGTGGTTTCGATCATATGGTCCTGCAGCTGCTCGATCGATCTCTCCGTGAGATTCATCTTTTCGCTCAACTCCTCCGTGGACGCGGTCTCTCCCGTCTCGGTGTAGATGCGGTCCTGGGTGGCCTTGACCCGGTAGGCGGAACTCGATTTTCCCAAGGGAACTCGTATGAGTGAGCTTTTTTCTGAAACCGCCAGCATGATCCTCTGCCTGATCCACCAAATGGCGTAGGAGATCAGCTTGATGTCCTTGTCGGGGTCAAATTTTTCGATCGCCTTTAGCAAGCCGATGTTTCCCTCGCTGATCAGTTCGGAAAGCGATAATCCCCTGTTTTGGTAACGCGAAGCGATCTTCACCACAAACTTGAGGTTGGCCTGCACCAGACGGTTTATCGCGTTCTGATCTCCCTGCCTGGCTCGCAAACCCAACTCGTGCTCTTCTTCGCGGCTCAGCGCCTTGTATTTGGAGATATCCTTCAGATAATTCTGCAGCGCCTTATCCGCAAAAACGTTCTCTCGGCTCATACCGCCCCACAATTTCCAGAGATCAAAATGGCAACACCTTGCGGGGATTTATGGCCGTCCCTTTCACGCGGTATTCAAAGTGCAGGTGAGGTCCGGTGGAGTTACCCGTGGAGCCCATGTTTGCTATCTGCTGGCCCTGGTTCACCCGGTCGTTCACTCTCACCAGGTTCTTTTCGTTGTGGGCGTACACGGTCATCACGAAGTTCGGATGCTCGAGCACAACAACGTTTCCATAGCCTCTTTGAACCCCTGAGAAAACAACCACTCCATCCAGAGCCGCGTGGATCGGGGTTCCGGATTTGTTGGCGATATCAATCCCCTTGTGGGGACGGCCCCGGCGCAGCCCGAATTCAGATGTTACCTTACCCTTTGCAGGCATTAGACAGTCCTTTCTTACCGTGGAACCGCTTGGGTCGGAATCTGATGATGATCTCCCGCTTCCGTCGGCTGGTGGTGTGCCAGCCAACCAGATCCTCTGGCCCTCCTTGATATCGTTGGAAGAAAGGTTGTTCAGGGTTTTCAGCTCATCGACAGTCATGCCGTTGGCTTTGGCGATGCTGAAAAGCGTGTCCTTCTTCTTCACCACGTAGATCCTTTCCACAAGAAGCGTGTCCGGAGACGCGGGTTTGGCGGCCTGAACCGCAGCGGTTTTCTTATCTTCAGGATCGCTGCTTTTTGCGGCGAATTCGGTGGGGTCTTTTATTATCAACTTGTCACCGGCCTTGATCACATGGGCTTCACCACTCAGATTGTTCCATCTGACCAGATCTTTGATGGTGCGGCCATTGTTCACTGCAGTGCGGTAGAGATTGTCTCCCGGTTGCACGGTGTAATAATAATCTTCAGGCAGCTTCAGCTTGGTGAAATCCGGTTGGGATGGAATTGGAGTTAGATCTGGGGGCGCTGCGGTCTGGGGGGTGTGAACGACTGCTGGTGGGGTCTTGGGATCCGGCTGGTCCGGTTCCTTTTCTTTGATCTTTAAAACCTGCCCCACGCTGATGTTGTCGCTGGTGAGACCGTTCAATTCTCTTATCTGATCCGCTTTTACTCCGTATTTCAGCCCTATCCTGTAGAGGTTTTCGCCCTTTTCCACTCTGTGGGTGAGCGTCTCCGCTGTCAGTAAAGCCGGCAGCAGCAGCGCTATCACCGCCAGGATTAGAAACCTGGCTGGCCTGATCCGCCAGCCCGGGCTCCTGGCCGTCCTGACTCTAATTATATCGTATCGTAAATTCATCGTATTCAACCGTTTCGCTCTGCTCCCTGAACTCCAACTGACGCACATCAATAAATCCCCGTTTGGCGCGCAACAGCTCGCAGAACAGCTCAAGATCATCCTGCTCGCCAGTGGCCGCGATCAACACGCTGCCGTCATACTGGTTGCTTACCCAGCCAGTGATCTGGCAGCGCCGCGCGCAGATCTGGACAAATCTGCGGTAACCGACTCCTTGAACGCGTCCTGTGGCTCGTATTTCCCAGGAAAGCATATTCTTCTCCATTTCAGGAAGAAAGCTTTATATTTCAATGGCGGATATTTGTCAAGGATTCGTTTCGGCGGATCAAACCCCAGATCCGGGTTCCCCACTTTGCTCTCAGGCGGCCTGGGATGTTACTCAGGGGAGTTGTTCGATGATGAAAGCATCATGTCCCTGGCCATCAAGCCACCATCCCGCTGCTCATGGATACCTGATCCGCTTGTCTGGCAATAAGGGAGAGGCTGAGTAGAGACTAATCAGCCGGGCTTAAGAAAGGGATTTCGCAACTGGCTGTGCCGGTATCTAGAGGACAGGCCAATAGCTGAAAGTAATCCGAACTGTTTTCATCCGGTCTCGTTCTTGCCATCTTCCTGATCAAGTTTTCTCAGATCTCTTCCGCATCCTGGCCGTAGATCTGCTTGAAGCGGGCATTGTCTATGTCTGCCGGAATGCCCTCATAGACTTTGAGGCCGTCCTTGAGCGCGATCACCCTGTTGCCATAACGCCGGGCCAGGGAAAGGAAATGGAGAGAGCAGATCACTGTGATGCCCTCGGAATTGATCTCGCCGAGATATTGCATGATGGAATCGGCAGTGGCTGGATCAAGGCTGGCAACCGGTTCATCAGCCAGGATCACCGCCGGATTCTGCATCAAAGCTCTGGCGATGGCCACCCGCTGTTGTTGCCCTCCGGAAAGGTTTTTCACCTGCCGCCTGGCATAGTCTTTCAAGCCCACCCGGCCAAGGTTGCGGTAGGCGGCGTCGATCTCCTCCACGCTGTGGGTGTCGATCAGGCCGTGATAACCAAGCCGGCCTGTGAGCACATTGGTGAGCACACTGAGATTCTTCACCAGATTGAACTGCTGAAACACCATGGCGATGTTCCGCCTGTATCTTCTGAGTTGTGATGGCGAAAGCCCCCGCACTGATTTTCCCTCATACAGGACGTCGCCGGAATCGGGCTCGATGAGGCGATTCACGCAGCGCAGGAGAGTGGATTTGCCACTGCCGGACAGTCCCAGCAGGATTATAAAATCGCCCTTCTGGATAGCAAAGGAAACCCTGTCCAAAGCCCAGACCTTCTGATCGTAGGTTTTGCTCAATGAGTTGATCTCAAGCTGGGCCATCAATTCTCACTTGTCAAAGAGTTCACGGGGGTCCATGCCAAGAGTCTTCAAGGTCTGACGCACGATGTCGTAATCCTGGTCTGTGGCGGGCATGAGTCCGTCAATATCATACAGGGACCTCAGAACTTCCTGTCCTTCACCGCTTTGGGAGAACTTTGCCAGAGCCTTGACCAATCTTTTCTCAATCTCCGGAGGCAACCCTCTTCGGAAAGTTACTGTATCGTTGGGAATGGAGTCTGTCAGCGCCACGATCTTTATCTTTTGAAAGACGTCAGGATAGGTCTCAAGCAGTTTCTCGCGGGCGTCCTTGGGCTTGCCGGAAGCGTCCGGGGGTGACCAGTAGGTGCAGCCAACATCCGCTGTGCCATTGTAAACAGATGCTATGGCTTGAGGATGGCCTCCCGCAAAAGTGTATTTGGCCGGGGTGATCCCCTGGCGTTTGAGAATGGCTGAAGGATAGATGTAACCGGAGGTTGAGGCCGCGTCAGTGTAGGAGATGACCTTGCCGGCGATGTCGGCAAGACTGTTGATTCCGCTGTCAGTGCGGGCGACAAACTGGCCGCAATACTTGTTAAGGCTGTTGCGGACAGTCATGAATTTGACCTCGGCTCCGTATTTTTCCTCTGCCAAAATGTAGGCAAAGGTTGCCAGCCAGGCAATGTCGGCCTGGTAGGATCCTATAGCTTCGATCACGGCCGCGTAACTTGTGGGAACAGCCACTTTGAAATAATAGCCTGTGTCTTTGTGCAACCAATCGGCGATCGCCTCACCGCTGGTGACCACAGTCGAGGCTTCCATTGAAGGCACAAAATACATCTTGATCGGGTTTTTCTTTGTCCCAAGCTCAAGATTCGCCTTTTCGAGCCGGTTGGCATCGCTCATGCAGGACCCCAGTAGCAGAGCCAGGGCCAAAACAAGCAAAGCAACATTTTTCATGGGTGTTTCTCCCTTAATGCTAATAAATTATGATGGTTTTGTTCGAGTATCAGATCCATTCCCAATCCTCAAAATATTGGTCCACCACCAACAAAGGCCCGCCAAGCCGGTCCCGCAGCTCGATCTGGGAAACATCGTCCAGGGTGAGGCCGTCATGGTTGAAAATGTTGGAGGGGATGATGACCCCCTCCTTCTCGCCGGCTTCAAGCTGGCTCAGAATGTCTGACGCGGTCATCAACCCACTCACCGAGATGTGGCCTCCCAGGAAACGGTTGTCGATGGCTTTGACTCTAACCGAGGATTTTTCCAGACGGTTGTTGAGATCTTCAGCCATCCCTTCCAAGGTTGACTTTGCCAGGCGTGAGGTGAGCATTACATAAGGTGCCGGGGCTTTTTCGAGTTCCTTGGCCAATGCCCGACGCCGGCGGCGGTAATTCATCTGGCTGAGACGGAGCATACCGATGCCGTTTTCCAACTGGGGGAACTCGCCGTAGTACTCTGCTTCCGGGACAGGCCGGGCAGCCTGGACATAGAGTTCATCAGCGGCTTGGACAATTGGTTTGTCCTGGCGTAATGCGTCGATCAGATCGATGGTGGCGGCTGCCAATTCCGGAGTAAAGGCTTGCAGCGGAGTGAGTTGGTCGCGGAATCCGGTTATCCCCACTGGGACCACTCCCACCGAGAGGGTGTGCATCCGGTTGTCAGTAAGGTCCCTGATCGTCTGGCGGAGTTGATCGCCACAATTGTATTGGGGCAAGCAAACAATCTGGAAGTGAAAGCTGATTCCTTTATCCCCAAGTGAACGCAGTGTGTTAAGGATGTCAAAGTCGTGCTTGTACCGCATCATCTTTTCCCGCAGCCAAGGGTCGGTGCTGTGCACGGAGACGTAGAGCGGGCTGATGTGTTGGTTCGCTATTCGTTTGAGCTGGGAGGGGCGCAAGTTGTTGAGAGTGATGTAATTGCCGAAAACATAGGAAAAGAGATAGTCATCGTCTTTCTTGTAGAGGGTGGACCGCAATCCCTGGGGAAGCTGATCGATGAAGCAGAATACGCAGTTGTTGACGCAAGGTGACACGCGATGTGCTTCAGGCTCAATGCCCAGGGGTTTGTTGGGCTGCCTGAGCACGGTCACAGATCTGGGTGTGCCATTGGCGCCCAGAAGTTGAATGTCCAATTGGTAATCGTTGCCATAGTACTCGAGGTCAAAAAAATCGTTGATCGGCATCGCATTTATGCTGAGTATGGTGTCTCCGCAGCCGATCCCAGCTTTGGCCGCCTGACCTCGGGGTTGGACCTCGATCACTTTCAGGGGCATGCTGCCTCAACTGGTTTTACGGACCCTGTCATAGCTGTATTTGAAGCGCTTGATGCCTTCAAAAATAGTGCGGGCAAGGCGTTCCTGGTATTCAGTGTTTGCCAGCAGCGCTTCTTCATTGGGATTGGAAATGAAGCCCATTTCCACCAGGATGGCAGGCATGAAAGCCCCTCGCAGCACATAGAAATTGGCCTGTTTAACCCCACGGTCACAGCCTTGGACGCCGGACACCATGTTGCGCTGGACCAACGCAGCCAGGTCATTGCTGTATTCCAGAAATTCGGTTTGGCGCATGTCACTGAGGATGAAATCCAAGGCGTCGTAATGTTTCTTGGCTTCCGCGCCTTCATAGAGTTCAACCACCTTGTTTTCCAATGCTTCGACAGCCCTGGAATCCGAGGTGGAGGAAGTGGACAGATAATATGTCTCCAGTCCTCCCGCGCTGCGGCTTGTGGAGGCGTTGGTGTGTAAACTCACGAACAGGTCAGCCTTTTTATCCATGGCAAACTTGGTTCGTCCGGAAAGGGGAATGAAGGTGTCATCTCCCCTGGTCATCAACACTTCAACCCCCAGTTCTTTTTCCAGCATGGATTTAAGCAGCAAGCCAACGTTGAGGTTAATGGTTTTTTCCCGGGTCTTGTTCTTTCCCACGGCTCCGGGGTCATTGCCTCCATGACCTGGGTCAACCACAATTCGCATCGCACTTTTATCAACCGGTCGGGGCAGTTGCAGGACCCCGTCCTTGAATGAGATATCCTTGGGATAATGGAGGGGCAGGTTCTCCCACAGGAATGTCTTGGGCACGTAATAATCAGCCCCCACCTGCAGGAAGGGATAATGCATATTGAACACACCCTCGCCGAAATTGTAGAAGGGCGAATTGGCGACAAAGATGAACTGTTGCCCATTGTACCAGAAATAGATGCGGTGATCGTTGTACTCGCTGTATTCCACCCGGGTGATGGTATGCAGCATGGTATTGATCTCTTCCAACAAGACATAATCACGGTTTTCCAGATTCACCGTGGGTAGCGTTTTGGGTATTTTGGCCGGCATGAAGAGGAGATTTACATCGGCTCCCAGCATGGCGCCGAAGCAGAGGAGCAGTATGATCGTAATGAGTATCTTGCTTGTATTAATAGGCATCATGGGTCCTGCCGTGAAAATGGTTGATACTGAATTCCGGCTGGGCATCATCATCACTGAAAATGGGGGTCCAGTCCGGGGAAGGGTTCAGTTCCTGGATGAAGATCTCCCCGAAGCCCAATTTCTGTGCCAGGTCCACAGATTCCAAGTATTCCTCATTATGGAGGCTCCGGGCAAGTTCAGGATGATTCTTCGCCCCGGCTGTGGGAAAATATTGGGACATCAGACTGAGCGACAATCCGGCTCCGAAGTTCTCGTGGAGCATTTGCAACACATCTCTGGTGCCAGAGATCCCGTTGGGCAGCACCAAATGGCGTACCAACACACCTCTGCGAGCCAGTCCGGATTCGTCAACCTCCAGATGGCCCACCTGCCCAAACATCTCTCTGACGGCCTCCAGGGCGATCCTGGGGTAATCACGGGCCTGTGAGTATTTTTGGCCATTGTTGCTGTGGGCGTATTTGAAATCGGGCAGATAGATGTCCACCAAACCGGAAAGTTGTTCCAAAATTGCCGGATGTTCATAGGCGTTGCTGTTCCAAACCACCGGAACATACAGGCCTCGTTCCCGCGCGATCTTGATCGTTTCGATCAAGTGCGGGGTATATTGGGTCGGAGAAACCAAATTGATGTTGTGGGCTCCTTCCGATTGCAACCTGAGCATCGTATGGGCGCAATCCACCTCACTGATCTCCCGGCCCCAGCCCAGATGAGAGATCTGTTGGTTCTGGCAATAAACGCAGCGCAGGTTGCAGTGCGAAAGAAAGATGGTCCCGCTGCCACCGGTGCCGCTCAGGACGGGTTCCTCCCCGTGATGAAGCTGGGCGCAATTCACCTTCAGCCTGTTCCCGGCGCGGCAAAACCCTGTCCGTTCAAAGCGGTTTACGCCGCAGTTTTGGGGGCAAACCTGGCAGGCTGTCAATTGCGGGTGATGCAGGGTCATTCGTCCTGTAGGATAAAAGCTTGGGGCAGAAGCGTTTCCAAATCGCTGAGGATGCTTCCGTGCCGGTTGGCGTAGAGGATCTGCAGTCGGGGATTGAATTCGGCCAAAACCTGCCGGCAAGCCCCGCAGGGGGGGAAGATCTCATCGTCATCCACGTAGATGGCGAGGGCCAGGAAATCCCGCCTGCCCTGGCTCACAGCCTGAAAGACGGCAGCGCGTTCAGCGCAGATGGTCAGTGAATAGGAGGCGTTTTCCACGTTGCAGCCAGTAAACACGGCTCCATCCTGGCAAAGCAGGGCGGCTCCCACCCGGAACCCGGAATAGGGCGCGTAAGCCTTTCCGGCGGCTTGGCGGGCCTGTTCCAACAGGATGTCAAAATCCAGGCTCATACGTTGCCCAGAAGCGCCAGGATCAAGCCTCCGGCGATCACCGAACCGATCTGGCCACCGACGTTCACGCTCACAGCCGGCATCAGCAAAAAGTTAAAGGGGTCTTCTTTCTGACCCATCTGATGGATCACCCTGGCGGACATGGGGAAAGCGGAGATACCGCAGGCGCCGATCATTGGATTGATCTTTTGTTTGCGGAACAGATTGAGCAACTTGGCGAAAAGCACTCCGCCGGCGGTGTCGAAAATGAAGGCCACCAGGCCCAGGGCGAAGATCAACAGGGTCGCGGGGCGCAGAAAAGCGGCGCCCTTCATGGTGGAGGCGATGCTGATGCCCAGAAAGATGGTTACGATGTTTGCCAATTCATTTTGGGCAGATTTGGACAGGCCTTCCAGCACACCGCATTCCCGGATCAGGTTGCCGAACATCAGGAAGCCGATCAGGGCTACGGAGGCGGGAACGAAGATGCCGGCTATCAGGGTTATGGCGATGGGGAAGATGATCTTCACCACTTTGGGAACGTCTCCCGCGTGATAATCCATGCGGATCCTGCGCTCTTCCTTGGAGGTGAGCAGTCTGATCACCGGCGGCTGGATGATCGGCACCAAGGCCATGTAGGAATAAGCGGCCACGGATATCGCCGGCAAAAGGTCTTGGGCGAAGCGGTTGGCCACGTAGATCGAGGTTGGGCCATCAGCCGCTCCGATGATCCCGATCGCCCCGGCCTGCCTGAGATCGAAGCCCAGCAGCGTGGCTGCGGCAAAGGTTACAAAGATGCCCAGTTGCGCCGCCGCTCCGAACAGGAGCATGGAAGGATTCTTCAGCAGCGGGGAAAAATCGATCATGGCGCCGATGCCAATGAAGATCAAGAGTGGAAAAAGTTCGGTGGAGATGCCGGCATCAAAGAGTATTTGCAGAGGGCCGTGCTGTCCCACCGCCGCAGACAAGGGGATGTTTGTCAGGATCGTCCCAAACCCGATAGGCAAAAGCAGGGTGGGCTCATATTTCTTGGCGATAGCCAGCCAGATCAGCACCAGGCCGATCACGATCATGACCGCCTGCTGCCATTCAAAGGCCAGAATTCCACCAAATAAAGCTTGCATCAATTAACTCCAGATAATTTCACTTGAAAATCCATAAATCCGGCGCGGTCTTGTTTGTCAATGAATATATCCCCAGTTCTCGACTTTGGCAGGTGATGTCAACAGACATGTCAACACCCGGGCTTGTCCCGCTGGTAATGCCATTCAAGTGAAATCCCCGCATGGCAAAGACTGCCGGCCAAGCTGACCGGCAGTCCTTCGATTGGTTGAAGCAGAGTTTAGAGAACTGCCGACACTTTGAAGAAATGCATGTTTTGCTCAAAATAACTCTGAGGAACACGCCAGACATTGGTCTCGGGCTCTTCTCCAAAGCTTCCCGTCTCGTCACTGATGATCAGATAGGCGCCAAAGGGATCGGGTGATCCGTATACGAGGTAAGAAACAGCGCCTGCCACCGGCGTGATCGTGATCTTGATGTCAGTTCCATCCAGGGCAATGGTTGCCGTGCCCTCAATGTGGGCATGGATCGTGATCTGATTGTCACTGGTGACGGGATAGCTTACGCTGATCTCCGCAGCCGCAACGGTGACTGAGAAGTCGTGATAATTTAGGTCAAAATCCTCGCCGGTGAAAGCCAGGGTGATGATCGCCGTGGTGGAATTCACATGGTTTACGCTCTGGATCGAGAGTCCCGCGGGGGCATTGTTGAGGGTGAAATTGGATACCAACAGGCTGCTGTCCGCGAAGGTGGCGTCTGTAAGGATGAAAGTGACGCTCGCTCCGTTCAGGTTGGTCTCTTCCAAGGTCTGGGCGGGGGTGATGGTGGCAGTGGCTGTGACTGGTGAGAGTAGAACAACCTGCAGATAGGGCGACCACATGCCATAATCATCCTCAAAATAGGAGCGGAGCCGGTAATAATAGGTGCCGCCCGCGCTCAGGCCGTTGATATTCTTGCTGGTCAGCAGGTCCACATCATAATTGGAGTATCCTCCCACAATGTTTGTAAACAGGCTGTCGGTGGCCACCTGCAGATAATAGTTGGTGGCGGTGATGGGGACGCTCCAGTTGGCAGTGAAGCCAGTGGTGGCGATGTCGGAGTTGAAAAGCGGACAGGGCGCCCAGATGCGGGCGGCATATCCGGGCAGGTCGATAAAGGGATTGCGGTTGCCCTGACGTTCCGCGATCCGATCGTTGCGTCTGGCCTCCCATTCATCCGGCGGATCTGCCGCGTGCCATTGCAGCAGGGTGGCAAGCTTGCCGTAATAAGGAAGGTTTGCGCTCTGGTCAGAATACTCGTGGTCAACCAATTCCAGATTGTATGAGGTGTCCGTTCCCTCATAACGCACTGCCATGTACATGATGATCCTGGCCACGTCGCCCTTGTCTACCGGTCTGGGTTCCCAGGTATTGTAAGTTTGGTAACAACTCGTTTCTCCGGTATATCCTGGGGGGGGTGAAGCGTCGGTAATCGCGGTTCCGCCATTGTCAAAGTCCTTGTTGCTTTTGGCGGAGTTGACGGTCGCGTCGCAGGGCCGCAGATGATGCAAGTCAGTTCCCGCGGGGGCCGTGTCCCCAAAATCACCGTGACTCTTGCTCCAGGTGTGTTCCTTGTTCCAGTCGGTGGCAGATCCACCATAGGAGTCAGCGTCAACGCTCCAGCCTGTGTAGATCTCGATCACATTGTTGGAGTTGTTGGGGTCCTGGTCTGTGTACTTGAGTTGCGTGGTTGCGGCGGTGTAGGAATACTGGGTGCTGTGCGTGGTCCGCAGCAGACTGTGCAGCAGGCCTTTGATCGTGGTCCCGTAGCCATAGATGCTGGCGTAGTAGCCGCTGCCAGCCGAAGTGGTGGTGGTTACCGACTTGGGGTTGTTCGTGGCGGTGGTGGTGAGGTACTTCGAGTCGATGCCCGTGCCGTTGTATTCATACACCCGGAACCAGTAAACCGTGTTCGGCGTCAGATTGGTGACCGTAACCCCATTGTAGGGCTCACCCTCGATGTATTCGGTAGAACCGTTGTAAACCACCTGTTCCCCGGATCCAATGAAGTAAGTGTTTGCCGGATAGGTATATCCGTCCTGCGGATTGCTGAAACTGTTGGCCGTGTTTATCTTAACCAGCCGGTATGTCCCGTTGCCCGGTGTCCAGTCCAAGGTTATGGATGTATAGGCGGGATATCCGGTGATGTTGGAGGCCTGGATCGTCGGAGTGGTAACGCTCTCGCTGGTCACAATGCCATAAACATACAGATTCACGATCTCCGCCCCCAAGCTCGCATGGCTGATGTTGCCGCTCCAGGTGCCCGCGGTGCCTGTTAGCCGGACAAATATATTACCGTTGAACTCTGATGAAACGCTCGTGCTGGCATTTAGGTAGCTCAAACCGCCATCGGTTGAGATTTCATAGCCGGCGGGGATAACAATTGTGATGTTGCCATTAAGGTTGGCTGAGGACAGATAGTAATGCTGGGTGGCGGAAGGAACGCCCTCGGTTGAATTGAACTGGGCGAAAGTATGGCTGGCATAGATGATCGGCGCGGTGCTGGAGGGCGTGCTCACGTCGATCTCGTTGGAATTGTCGCTGGTCCCGTGTTGGTTGACGGCCCGCACCCGGTAATGGTAGTCTGTAAGCTCGTTCAAACCGCTCACCAGCCAGCTGGTAACGTTGCCCACGTTCAGGTCCTCATATCCTGGCACGAAGCTGATGGCTTTGCTGCCGTAAGTGTGAACTCCCAGATAGGAAAACGTGTCCTGACTGTAGCTGTCCCACTCCGTGGCCAGGCCTGGGAATCCGGTTTGGGGATTGATCGTCACCCCCGAGGAAACCGAGCTTTTCCGCACCAGGGTTTTCTCAGCCGTCACCAAAGGATCGCTGCCCCATAAGGTGCCGGGGTCCTCGCCGATGCAGCCAAAGATGTCTGAATATGAAGCCGTGGTTTCGTTCCATAATGCCAAAGCGTCATCTCCGTTGTAGTTCGCCACGGCGGAGGTTACATCGGCAACCGCCTGGATGGAAGAACCAGCCTGGGTGTTGGCGATCACGTAAACGTCATTGTTGGCCAGGGTCCCGGACAAAGCGAGGGTGTTTGTGGGCGTTGCTGCTCCGTTAGCGTAGAGATATACGGTGTAATTGCTCAGATCGACCGTGTCCCCGGTGCCGTTGTAGATCTCGATCGCCTTGTTGTAACTCGTTCCCTCTACATACTCCGAAATGAAAAGGTCTTCGATATCCGAGCCAGTGTAAACATCCAGCCTGTAGCTTTCTGTATACTGCACGGCGTTCCAGTTGGCGGTGAAACTCGAGTAAGCCACATTGGTCGCGCTTGTGGCCAGAGGAACAGCAGGTGTGGCGCCAGCTGTCACAGAACCGCTGCAGGTGACGTACATGGTCGTCGCGCCTTCCGAACTTACACTGATGTCTTCAGCGTTGTAGTCTCCCGTGGTTAATTCTGCTTTAAGCCTCACATAGACTGTTGTGGGAGGGATGTCGCCTCGGGTGGGTGAGACGGTCAGTGAACTGCCAAATCCGCTCCCGGAAGTGGCCGAGATCTCATAATGGGTTGGCGCGGATATTATGATGTCAGAAACGATTCCGGTCCCACTGGCTGTGAAAGTCTGCTCTTCTGACGGCCCCAGGCCTTCCATATAGGAAAAACCACTTATACTGGCAGGATAGACGTTAACAGCGATATTGGGTGTCACCTGCACTGTTATGTTGTCAAAAAAAGCTGTCTGAATGGCCGCTGTGGAACCCTGCCAGTAAGCTCCCATGTATGAAAGAGAAGTGGACGTATAGGTATTGTCTACCGCGGTTCCCTGTGAAACCAGCTCTCCGGAAGTTGGATCTGTAAACCCTGTTGTTCCGTCGTTGCGCAAAAACATCTCCCAAGTATTGGAAACTGGTTCGTAAGTAACCTTTACGCTCAGATAATCAGCGCCGAAATCGCTGAGTCCGGCAGTATTGCTGGTGATGATATTGGTTGGAGAGCTGATTCCGGCGCTGTATTTCACCAGTCTGAGCGGGTCAGTGGATCCGGATTGCCCCAGCGCCAGCGCGTAGCCCGAACCGCTGTTGTTTGCTGTTGTGGAAGTGCCTGCCAAGATAAAGGCCACCCCGTAGTTTCCGCTGCCAAAACCGGCAGGGTCGGCCCTGACCTGACGCAGATTCACATACCAGGTCACCGATCCGTCGGTCGAAGCCAGCGTGGAATTGTAGGGCAGGGAAAATCCGGAGGTGGAGGAATGGGAAAAAACCCAGCCGGCCACATTTGTTGTGGCGCTGGCATCGTTGGTGAGCTCAAGCTGTGCCGGGTCGGAATTGCGGCGGGCGCCCCAGTCAGCGCCGGATCGGCTGACGGACCAAGCGCTTGAGCCAATCTGGCCTTCAGTCGTCCAGTCGGTGCTCTGGTTTGCGGAAAAAGCGTCAGCGAAAACGGTTGTTTGCGCGCCTATCGCCGCAAATCCCAGCAGCAATGATACAGCGAGAATGATCTTTCTCATATTTATCTCTCCTGCCAATCCATCCGCGATCCCGCTTCAGCGCTTTGCTGTTCCGCGATCCCGGTTGTCCTGGACATTTATAATAAGCATTTGCTTTGTGGACCAGCTACAGCCACTCCACGTATGATAATAATGATGAGAATACTTTTCAAGCAATTTCAATTCCAGATGCGGAATTGATTTGGGATCGGCCCTCATTGTGGAAAATAATACACACTTGACAATAAAGCCGCAAAATTAGTCCTTGACATCATATGCTGGCTTGCGTAGTTTGCCGGTATGAGGAAAACTAAATAGAGGTGAACATGAGCAAACTTACTCGAAATCTTCTTATCACACTGTTACTGCTGGCTTTTATGCCAGCTGTCCATGCTTTCGAAAGCACCCTTTTAATAGAGGGTGGTGTAGGCATCCCTCTCGACGACATTGAGGGAACCAACGAAATGAAAGGCGCCTGGGCTGTGGCTTGGGACGGCTGGATGATCAAAGACTGGCTTGGCATTGGTGCCAGCCCCTGGTTCGCCAATGTGGAAGTAAAGGGCGACGATCCCAAGGAATCCTATTTTTCGTCCCTTGAAGGGATCAACCTGTATCTGAAACTCCGCCCCACCAAGGTGGGAGCGCTCAACTTCTCAGAGAAGGCTTTCATCCGGCGCATATCACCGTTCGTGGCCCTCGGCGGTGGCTGGTCCACCCATGGCAGCAAGGATGAAGCCGGGGTGGCCGACAATCCCAGCATCGAGCCCGGATTCATGCGAGGCCATTTCACACTTCCGCACGCCGCGGCTGGTATCTCTTTCCTCACTGGTTGGAACACCACCCTGGACCTCGGCGTGAAGTACGACCTCTTCACCAAGGACAACATCGACCTCAAAGACACCGGCTCCATGAACGACGCCTTGCTCACTCCCTACATCGGTTTGGGGCTGCATTTCGGAACTCCCAAGGCCGTGCCGCTCCTGGGCTATATCGGCGCGTTGACTGGTTTTTCCACCGTGAAGGGAACCCCTTCCGCTCCCCAGGCTTACAGGCTCAAGGGTTCCGACCTGCGCGGAAACGTTGAGATTGTCGCCCCCGATGGCTTTGTGCTTTCGCTAGACAGAGGCAAGGTTTGGGCCAAATCGGTGATCGTGCCTGCCGATTTCACTGGAGACATTTGGGTGCGCCTCACTGGCGACGAAGTGGGCAACTACAGTGGCAGCATCGGCCACAAGAGTGAAGGTGCCGCGGATCTTTCGCGCCCGGTCTCGGGTGTGGTTACACTGCCCCCCATTCCCAAGCTGGAACTCGGTTCCGGGATCCCGGGCGGATTCTCCACCGAACTGGGCAAACCCTCCGCGCCCCAAAGCTACAAGCTTAATACCGCCGACCTCACCGGCGACATCAACATCAAGGCCCCGGCCGGATATGAATTCTCCCTCGACGGCGGCAAAACCTGGGCCACCTCGATGATCGTGCCCGCCAGCTTCGACAAGGACATCTGGGTGCGCCTCACCGGCGCACAGGCCGGAAGCTTCGGCGGAGTGATCTCCCACTCCAGCCCCGGCGCGACAACCTTCAACCTGCCTGTGAGCGGCGTGGTGACCGCTCCTTCTGCTCCGTCAATAATGCTCGGCTCAGCAGGCTTGGGGGGATTTTCCACCCAACTGGGCAAGCCCTCCGCAGCCCAAAGCTACAAGCTTAATACCGCCAACCTCACCGGCGACATCAACATCAAGGCCCCCGCCGGCTACGAATTCTCGGTTGATGGCGGCAAAACCTGGGTCACCTCGGCAATCGTGCCCGCCGGCTTCAACCAAGACATCCTGGTGCGCATGACCGGCGTCAAAGCCGGAAACTTCGGCGGCAGCATCAGCCACGACAGCCCCGGAGCGGTGACCTTCAACCTGCCGGTCAGCGGGATTGTACTGCAGCCTGAAGCCCCTTCGATCGTTCTTGGCTCAGCAGGCCTGGGTGGATTTTCCACCCAACTGGGCAAGCCCTCCGCCGCCCAAAGCTACAAACTTAACACCGCCAACCTCACTGGCGACATCAACATCAAGGCCCCCGCCGGCTACGAATTCTCCGTTGATGGCGGCAAAACCTGGGTCACCTCGATGATCGTGCCCGCCAGCTTCGACAAAGACATCATGGTGCGCCTCACCGGCGCCCAGGCCGGAAGCTTCGGCGGCAGCATCAGCCACGCCAGCCCCGGCGCCACTACCTTCAACCTGCCCGTCAGCGGCGTGGTGCTTCAGCCCGAAGCCCCGTCGTTGGTTCTGGCCTCCGGCAGCCTGGCGGCCTTTTCCACCGAACAGGGCAAGCCCTCCGAGCCCCAAAGCTACAAACTTAAAACCGCCAACCTCACCGGCGACATCAACATCAAGGCCCCCGCCGGCTACGAGTTCTCGGTTGATGGCGGCAAAACCTGGGTCTCCTCGATGATCGTGCCCGCCAGCTTCGACAAAGACATTTGGATCCGCCTCACCGGTGCCCAGGCTGGAAACTACAGCGGCAGCATCAGCCACGCCAGCCCCGGCGCGACCACCTTCAATCTGCCCGTCATAGGCACAGTGACAGCGCCTGTGGTCAAGACCAATCCCGAGCTGGATAAGCTGGAACAAGACCTGCTCACCCACATGGTGCATTTCGACACCAATCTCTACACCATCCGCGCGGGTGACCGGCCTTTCCTGGACCGCGTGGCGGAGTCCCTGAAAAAACTCCCTGAGGTCATGATCGAGATCCAGGGCCACACGGACAACACCGGCACTGACAAGATCAACGAACCCCTCTCCCACAACCGCGCCAAAGTTGTTATGGACTACCTTGTGGCCAGAGGCGTGGATGCAGGCCAGATCGAGATCAAGGGTTACAGTTCAACCAAACCCATCGCCACCAACGGCACCAAGGCTGGACGCCAGGAAAACCGCCGCGCCCAGATGCTGCTGATCAAATAATCCCATCCAATCAATATCATTCCGGGACCCGTTTTGCGGGTCCCATTTTTTTTAACCGGATTTCATTTGGCGACTGGGTAAAACTCCTCTGGTGTCGAGCCATGCTGGTGTCGAATGTGCCAGCAAGCATCGACTTCAGCAGATCTGGGTATTCTCTGTTGAATGAGGATCATGCGGATTATGGGGGGTTACTGATTTATTTTACCCCTGAAATCCGCGTCATCCGCGTTCCATTCGCTTTTCCGCGTCCCATCATTCTCTGGGCCACAGTGCCAAAAAAGCAAGCCATATCTATTCAACCACTTGCATTCTTGTTGCTCCAATTATCAATACGGAATAAATACGGAATCAATACGGATTTCATCCGTATTGATTCCGTATTTATTCCGTATTGATCGCGGGCGCAGCTGGGAATTTTCGCGAATAACCCTTTGGAACATGCTCTGAAACCTGCTTGCTGAAACACCCAATTCAGCTTATCAGCCTCATTTGGGCTGATGGGGCCATCCATCATCAAACTTGGTGGGATTCAAACCTTGGTCATGAGCTTTGCCGGATGGTGGCGGAAAAACAACTCCCAGGCACCGTTCCCACGCCATCTGAGATAAAATGCAAAAGGTCAGCTTGACAAAAAACGGGGTGAGGAATTTTTTGAACCGAACCGGGAATTTCGGTGACAACATAGAGTGATAGCAAGAAAAGTGATTGACAAAAAACAGGTGCTGAAATTGCTTGGAAAATCCTGACGCCGATGTAGCTCAATGGCAGAGCAATTGATTTGT
>JAGOIS010000152.1 GCA_017995495.1 Candidatus Cloacimonadota bacterium | reverse complement strand
CGAGGAATACTGGCAGTGCACCCTAAAGGCGCTGTCCTGGCCGGAGGGAGGCCCCGACCTCATTGTTGACGACGGGGGCGACGCCACCCTGATGGTGCACGAGGGATACAGGCTGGAAGAAGCATACGCGGCCACCGGGAACATGCCGGCAGCCACCGCCGCATCCCAGGAACTGAGGATCGTGCAGGAACTACTCATCGCCGGCCTCGCCGAAGACCCCCAAAAATGGCACCGCATCGCCCAAAACCTCAAAGGCGTGAGCGAGGAAACCACCACCGGTGTCAGCCGCCTCTACCAGAAGCTGGCTCAGGGCGAATTGCTGTTTCCCGCCATCAACGTCAACGATTCCGTCACCAAATCCAAATTTGACAACCTCTACGGCTGCCGCGAGTCTCTGGCCGACGGCATCAAACGCGGGACCGACATCATGGTGGCGGGCAAAGTGGTGATGGTCTGCGGCTACGGCGACGTTGGCAAAGGCTGCGCCCAGTCCATGCGCGGGTTTGGGGCCCGGGTGGTGGTCAGCGAGATAGATCCCATCTGCGCCCTCCAGGCCGCAATGGAAGGCTTTGAAGTTGACACCGTGGACAACATGCTCGAGGAGGCGGACATCTACGTGACCGCCACCGGCAACTGCGACGTGATCCGCGTGGACCACATGCTCAAAATGAAAGACCACGCCATCGTGTGCAACATAGGCCATTTCGACAACGAGATCCAGGTGGACAAGCTTTTTTCCCTGGAAGGCGTCACCCGCGAAAACATCAAGCCTCAGGTGGACAAGGTCCATCTGCCCAACGGCAAGGCGATCATCCTGCTTTCGGAAGGACGCCTGGTGAATCTCGGTAACGCCACGGGACACCCCTCCTTCGTGATGAGCTGTTCCTTCACCAATCAGGTGCTGGCCCAGCTTGATCTTTGGCAAAACTCCCCGCAGATCGGGGTTTACACCCTGCCGAAGGCTCTGGACGAAGAGGTGGCAAGGTTGCATCTGGGCAAACTGGGCGTTCAACTCACTCATTTGAGCAAGCACCAGGCCGCCTATCTCAACGTTTCCATCGAAGGCCCCTACAAGCCAGAACATTACAGATACTGAGCCGCATGGCCACCCATACCCCGGTTTTGATCGACGAGCTCTTCGGAGTTTTGGAGCCCGCTCCGGCAGGACAGCGCTGGGAGGTGATCCACACCAAGCCCCGCTGTGAAAAGAAGCTGGCCGAATACGCCAGGCGTAACGGCATCAGCTATTACCTGCCCCAGATGGAAAGCAAGCGGGTCTATCTACGCCGGGTGGTCACTTTCACCAAGCCCATGTTTCCCAGCTACCTTTTTTGCGTGCTCGATGCCCCCAAACGCCAGACCCTGCTCATCTCCGGCTACACGGTGTCCTTCCTTCGCGTGTCCTTGCAGGAAATGTTTGTGGAGGAACTGCTGAACATCAAGCTCAGCCGCGTGCCTGAGATCGAGCTGCAAAACACCATCTGGCTGTCGGAAGGCCTCAAGGTTGAGGTCACCTCCGGACCGCTCAAAGGCGTCACCGGGGTGGTGGAAAGCCACTCCCGCCTCGATGAGGTGCGCCTGCAGGTGAACATCCTGCGTCAGGCCGTATTGGTCAAGGTCGATCCCAGGAATGTGAAGATCCTGGGTGAATACATGATTGTTGAGGAAGAAAGATGAAGATACTGATCACAGGTGGAGCCGGTTTCATCGGCTCCCATGTCGCCGATGCCTATCTGGAGGCGGGGCATCAGGTTGTGGTGGTGGACAACCTCTCCAGCGGCCGCAGGGATAACCTCGATCCGGCCGTGACCTTCCACCAGTTGGATATCCGCGATGCCGCGTTGGAAGAGGTTTTTGAGCGTGAAAAACCGGATGTGGTGAACCACCATGCCGCCCAGGTGAGCGTGCCCAGGTCGGTCGAGGACCCGCTGCTGGACGCCCAGATCAATCTGCTTGGGCTGATAAACGTTTTGCAGAGCTGTGTGAAGCATCACGTGAAGAAAGTGATCTTTATTTCTTCTGGCGGAGCGATATACGGAGAGGCGGATGAGTATCCCACCACCGAAAAATATCCGCCCCGGCCGCTGTCGGTCTATGCCATCAACAAGCTGGGCGGCGAAAACTATCTGGGCTTTTACCGCCATCAATACGGCTTGAATTACACTGTCCTGCGTTACGCGAACGTGTTCGGGCCCCGTCAATACGCGCAGAGCGAGGCAGGGGTTGTCTCCATCTTTGTGGAGAAGCTGCTGGCGGATGAAGCCCCGGCCCTTTATGCCTATCCGGACGAGCCCGAGGGCATGATCCGTGATTATGTTTACGTGCGGGATGTGGTGAGGGCCAACCTGGCCGCCCTGGACAGGGGCGACAACGACGTTTTCAACATTGGCACCTGCGTGGAAACCACCACCTCACAGCTCTTCAAGACCATCCTCTGGCAGATCGGAAAAGACATCCAGCCCCTCTCCGGCCCCGCCCGCAAGGGTGATCTGCGCCGTTCCCTGCTTGACAGCTCCAAAGCCTTTAAGGAACTGGGTTGGAGCCCGATCTACTCGCTGGCGGACGGCATCAGGGAAACCGTCGCCTATTTCCAGGCTCAAAGGGCTCAAAAGTGAATCTGGCTGTGGTTGGTGCGGGCTACGTCGGCTTGGTGAGCGGAGCCTGTTTCGCGGACATGGGGAACAGGGTGGCCTGCGTGGACCGCGACGCCGCCAGGATAGCCATGCTCAAGCGCAACGAGATCCCCATCTACGAACCCGGGCTGAAGGAACTGGTGGACCGCAACAGCGCCGAAGGCCGGCTGAGTTTCACCTCGGACATTGCCGCGGCTGTGGATTCCTCGCAGGTGATCTTCATCGCGGTGGGAACCCCTCCCGGAGAGGACGGATCTGCCGATCTGGAACAGGTTTTGGCGGTGGCTGAGGACATTGGCAGGCATATGAACGACGCCAAGATCGTGGTCAATAAATCCACCGTCCCGGTTGGCACCGCCGACTTGGTGGCCCAAACCATCAGGAAGGTTCAAAGTCAGCGTGGGGTGCAGATCCCCTTCGCGGTGGTCTCCAATCCCGAATTTCTCAAAGAAGGTGCGGCCATCGACGATTTCATGGGGCCGGACCGCGTGGTGATAGGAGCGGACGACCCCGCCGCCGGAGCTGTGGTCCGCGAGCTCTATCTGCCCTTCAACCGCACCCACGAACGCATCATCATCATGAGCGTCCGTTCGGCGGAAATGACAAAATACGCCGCCAACGCCATGCTGGCCACAAAGATATCTTTCATGAACGAAATCTCCCGCCTCTGCGAAGCTCTGGGGGCTGATGTCGCGGAGGTGAGAAATGGGATCGGGTCAGACAGCCGCATCGGCTACAAATTCATCTATCCCGGAGTGGGATACGGCGGTTCCTGTTTCCCCAAGGATGTGAAAGCCCTGATCCACATGCAGCGCCAATGCGGGCAGCAACCGAGGATAACCGAGGCTGTTGAGCAAGTGAACCGGGAACAGAAGCTGGTGCTGGTCCACAAGATCAAACAGCGTTTCGGCTCTGACCTGAGTGGGCTCACTTTCGCCGTTTGGGGCCTGGCTTTCAAACCCAAAACCGACGATATGCGCGAGGCGCCCTCGGTGGTGATCATCAACGCCCTGCTCGAAGCCGGGGCCAAGGTCCAGGCTTACGATCCGGCCGCGATGGCGGAGGCCAGGCAGACCTTCGGCGAACGCGCGGGACTCAGTTACGGCTCCGATCAATACAAAGTGCTGGAGGGTTCCGACGCCCTGCTCCTGATCACCGAATGGCATCAGTTCCGCCATCCGGATTTCGACGCTGTGAAACAAGCCCTGAAAACCCCTCTCATCTTCGACGGGCGCAACCAGTTCGATCCCCTGCATATGAAGGAGCTGGGTTTCACCTACATTTCCATCGGACGCCAATAGTCGCC
>JAGOIS010000151.1 GCA_017995495.1 Candidatus Cloacimonadota bacterium | reverse complement strand
GGCGTATCGCGGCGGGCTCAGGAAGGGGTGTCTGTCAGAGCTGTTTGGAATAGAGGCGGAATTTCTTGTAGATCTCGGCGCCGGTGCGTTCCATTTCAGCCCGCACGAGAAGGTTGTTTTCCATCTCGTGGTGGCTGTCCATGATCTTGAAGCCGGCGTCGGCGGCAGTTTGGAGCTGGGCATAGCCCATGAGGATATCCACTCCCTTGCCGCGAAATTCAGGTTTCACGGCGCCCAGATAGTTGTCCAACTGGGTGGACCGGTTGGAGGCACGCATGATGTGGAGAAAACCGAAGGGGAAAAGGCGTCCGCGGGCTTTCACGATCCCGGGGGAGAAATTGGGTATGGAGACCATAAAGCCGATCACTTCCTTGTCCGGGGTTTCCACCACTTTGATGAAGCGGGGTTCGAGGAGGGGCATGTAACGCTTGGCCAGGTGGTCCACGTCATGGTCGCTGAGGGGTGAATAGCCGTAGATGTCCACAAAGCAGTCGTTCATCAGCCGGAAGATGGGCCGGATATAGGCCTGAAGCTGCTTTTTGTTGGTGAATTCCCTCAGTTTGAAGAGGTTGCTGCGGCTGGCCCGCTCGAACATCTTTTTATAGAGCGGGGTCATGGTCTTGACGATGTCCAGCTTGTAAACGAACCAGTCGATCTCCTTGCCGTAGCCGAGTTTCTCCATATATTCGTTCATCACGGGGGTGTTCTGATAACAGGCGAGGGTGGGGTTTTCATGGTAGCCCATGAAGATCAAACCCTCCGGATCTTCCTCGGTGAAGCCCATGGGGCCCACGATCTTGGCCATTCCGCGCTGGCGGGCCCAGTTTTCCACAAATCCCACCAGAGCGCCCACCACCTCGAGGTCGTCGATGGCCTCGAAGAAGCCGAAACGGGCGGTTTTGGCCTGGGCATATTCGTTGTATTTGCGGTTGATGATGGCGGCGACGCGGCCCACGCACTCACCCCTTTTCCAGGCCAGCATGTAAACGGTTTCGCAATAGCTGAGGGCGGGGTTCTTTCTGGGATTGAGCACGGCTTTGTCATCGTCGTAGAGCGGGGGCACCCAGCCGGGGCGTCCCGCATTGATCACTTCGGGCAGGAAGACGAAGCGCTTCATGTCTTTGGCGGTCTTGACTTCGGTGAGTTTAACAGGCATGGTCCATCCTTATCGGCAGATTATTATGGTTAAAGAGTCACTCGGCCGCAAAAGAGCTCATCCTGTCAAGCGGAAATCCGCGTAAGAAAATCCTTGCCAAAAAGGCGGGGCTGGAATTTTTGGATAAACTGAGACAAATCATTAAGGAATAGATGACTATGGCTACCATGGCAGACATCCGCAACGGGATGATCATAGAGTTTAAGGACGACCTCTGGGAAGTGGTCGAATTTCTACACGTGAAACCGGGCAAGGGCCCGGCCTTCATGCGCAGCAAGCTGAAAAACGTCCGCACCGGCAAGGTTTTGGACAACACCTGGCGGGAGAGCGACAGCTTCAACGAAGTCCGCGTGGAACGCCGCAGGATGGAATACCTCTACCGGGACGGTGAATTCTTCGTGATGATGGACAGCGAGACCTACGAGCAGCTCACCATTGACGGCCACGTGATCGGCGACCTCAACAAACTGATGATGGAAAACATGGAAGTCACCATCACGACCGCCCCCGGAGGCGAGATCCTGGGCATCGAATTACCGGTGACGGTGGTGCAATCCATCGCCGAATGTGAACCCAACGTCAAAGGCAACACCGCTTCCGGCAGCGGCAAGACCGCATACACGGAAACCGGGCTGAGGCTGATCGTCCCCTTCTTCGTGGAAACCGGGGACAAGGTCAGGATCGACACCCGCAATAGCGAATACATCGAAAGAGCCAATTAGTGAACAATAGACAAGCGCGTCAGGCGCAAGAGAGGAAAAAATGGGAAAAGTGAAGAGTTTTGCCGCCAAACTGGCACACGAGACCTCCAACGAAGGCAAAGTCATCTGCCCGGTTTGCAATACCGAGGTCAAGCAGGTCAAAGCCATCAAGAACCGCAAAAGAGGCACGGATGGCTGGACCCCGCGCTACGATTTCGTGAAAGTCTGCAAGTGCAACGAGGCGGATTTCCTGGCCGGGAAAACACTGTAAGACAGACAGCTAAGGCAATGCCCGCAACCTGTTCGCCCGCCGTCAGCCGGTTTCATCGCTCCGGATCGGCGGGTTTTTGTTGACAGGGTTTGCTGTAGCGGATTTATGGGTTTGTGGTTTGCATCTTTGGCGCCGCGGGGCGCGAGCATGGGTTTTATTTCTTTAACAATCTAACAACCGGGAGAGCTTTGCAATGCCCTCAGGATCAAAACAGACCCTGTGTCTGATCACAGCGCTCGCCTTGTCGGGCCTGCTTTGCGCCATGGTGCCTCCGCATCCTTGGAACCACCAAGTGCCGGGTGGCTATTCGCCCACGCGGATCGAATTGCCGGCCGCGGGAAGATTCACGCCCGGGCCAAAGTCCCTGCCGAACAACATCCTGGTGCTCAGGGTGCAATTCAGCGACACCCCGTTCATCGCCGCGCCCCAGTATCCGGACTCCCTGGCGCATGACGCCGTATTTTTCGACCGCTGGATGATCCATGTGGGCGACTTTTTCAACGATGCCTCCCACAGCGCTTACAAGCTGTCATACACGCTGCACCCGAACGTTTTCACGCTGCCCCGGGCCCTCAGCCATTACGGAAATGACGCGCCCGACACCACGGACGTCAACCTGAAGGATTTCACCCAGACCCTGCTCCAGATGGCCGACGCGGAGATAGATTTCAGCAAATATGGAGGTTTGATCGTCTTTCACGCGGGAGCGGGGCAGGAATCGGACATCAACGGCAACAACCCCGGCCAGATCTGGTCAACCTTCCTCACCCGCAAACGCCTGCAAGACTGGTTTGACGAGGAAAATGACGCCTATCAGGGCTATCCCGTGGACGGGGTGCACCTCAGCAATATCGTCATCTTGCCGGAACATGAGTTTCAGGACTACTTCCCCGGCCCCGGAGAAACCAACGCGGATATGTATCTCTTCAGCATGTATGGAGTGATCTGCCATCAGTTCGGCCATGTTTTGGGACTGCCTTCGCTGTTCGACAACGATTCCAGCAACGGCAGCTCGCAGGGAATAGGCAATTGGGGTTTGATGGGAACCGGGATCTGGAATGCCAGCGGCTATGTTCCCGCCCAGGTGAGCGCCTGGTGCAGGGTATTGCTGGGTTGGGAGACTCCCATCGTGATCAGCGAATCGGCTGAAAACCTGAACGTGGATCATTTCCTCAACCACTCAGCGGATGCCCACCGGGTTTACAAGATCCCCATCTCCTCCACGGAATACTTCCTGGTAGAAAACCGCCAGCAGAATCCCGACGGCAGCCTTGACCCCTACAGCAACCTGCCCAGCTATAGCTTCGCCCTGCTTCCCGTGGGCGAACAGGATTACTATGAGAACTATCCCCTGCTGCCCTATTTCAATTTCATGGAAAACCGCTACAAAGGCAGCGAGTGGGATTTCATGCTACCAGGCCTGGGCGGCCCCATCCCGACTGGAATGAGCATGCCCGTGGACGGCTCCGGGCTGCTGATCTGGCACATCGACGAGAATGTGATAGCCCAAAACTTCACCTCCAATTTTGACTTCAACACGGTGAACGGCTACGCCCCCCACAAGGGCGTGGACCTTGAGGAAGCTGACGGGATCAACAATCTGGACACCGCCGTGGTTGACCAATACAAATACGGCAGTCCCTACGACAGCTTCCGGGCCGGAAACAACGACTATTTTGGCGCACAATCCCACAACGGGATTTTGTGGCTGCCCACCGCGACCAGCTATTACGGCGGCAACCCTCTCGAGATCCACGACATCAGCTCCAGCGGCACGGACATGACCTTCTCGGTGACTTTCGGCTGGAGGCTTTCCACCGGATACAGCGGATCGAACCCCATCAACG
>JAGOIS010000010.1 GCA_017995495.1 Candidatus Cloacimonadota bacterium | reverse complement strand
GGGTATGTTCATGCCAGAGTTTTCAAGTACCGCCGGTGACCCGGAAACCAGTCAGGTTGGGCACCCGAACGTGCATTACACAGTCGGGGCGGCCGCGCTGGATCTGGAAATAGATCGCGAAACGGGAAAGATGAAGGTGCTCAAAGCCGCTCTGGCCATCGACGCCGGCAAGGCCCTCAATCCCGATCTGGTGCGGGGCCAGATCACAGGCGGGTTGCTGCAGGGACTGGCCACCGTCCTCTACGAAGACATGCGCTACGACGCAGGCGGCAGGTTGCTTAACCCCAATTTCACCGATTACAAGATCCCCACCGCCAAAGACGTGCCGGACGAGATCATTCCCATCATCGTGGAAGTGCCCCAGCCGGACGGTCCTTACGGCGCCCGCGGGATCGGCGAACACACCATGCTGCCAGCCGCGCCGATGATCGCCAACGCTCTCGAGAACGCCCTCGGGATCCGCCTCAAATCCATGCCCCTCACGGCGGAGAAGGTCGCCCTGGCCATCCTCGCGAAGGAGGACAAGTGAGCCTCCCCCTCTCCGGCATCCGTGTGCTGGATCTCACCCGCGTGCTGGCGGGGCCTTTTTGCACCATGATCCTGAGCGATCTTGGCGCCGAGGTGATCAAGGTGGAGATCCCCGGCAGCGGAGATGACTCCCGCGCTTTCGGACCCTTTTTGCATGACCGCTCGCTCTATTTCCTCAGCATCAACCGCTGCAAGAAGAGCGTTTCCCTGAACCTCAAGACCCCTCGCGGCAAGGAAATCCTCAGGGACCTGGCCGCCCGCTGCGATGTGTTGGTGGAAAACTTCCGCCCCGGCGTGATGGAAAAACTTGGCCTGGGATACGATGAACTGGCCAAAGTGAATCCCCGCCTGATCTATGCCGCCTCCACCGGTTTCGGTCACACTGGACCCGATTCCCTCAAGCCGGCCTACGATATCCTGGCCCAGGCCCGCGGCGGCATCATGAGCATCACCGGCTATGAAAACATGGCTCCCACCCGCGTGGGAATTTCACTGGGCGATATCACCGCCTCGCTCTTCACCGCCATTGGCATCAACGCGGCCCTCTTCCACAGGGAAAAAACCGGCCGGGGCCAAAAGATCGATGTGGCGATGCTCGATTGCCAGGTGGCCATCCTCGAGAACGCCCTGGCCAGATACCAGGCAGAGGGTGATTCACCCAAACCCCTGGGCAACCGCCATCCCACCATCACCCCCTTTCAGGCGTACCATGCCACGGATGGCTGGTTTGTGATCGCGGTGGGAAACGACAGCCTCTGGAACGCGTTTTGCCTCACCCTCAACCTGCCTGATCTGGTATCGGACAAGCGTTTCGCCACCAACCGGCTGAGAACGGAGAACATCGCGGCCTTGAACGCCATCCTGGAGCCGATCTTTGCCACCAAAACCGCGTCCGAGTGGCTGCGGGTGATGGAGAATGCAGGCATCCCCAGCGCCCCGATCAACGATATCCACGCGGTGATGAACGACATCCAGGTTCTGGCCCGAAACATGATCGTGGAGGTGGATGACCCTCAGGCGGGCAAGGTTAAGATTGCCGGAAATCCCATCAAAATGAGCTCCGTGCCGGAAAGCCCCATCCGGGGCTACGTTCCCCAAATTGGAGAACATAATGAAGAGATCCTCTGCGGCCTGTTGGGGATATCCACCCACGATCTGGCAATGCTGAAGAGGGAAGGCGTGGTGTGAACCTTTCTCTGCGAGAACAAGCCGCAAACCTTCGGGAGGGCCGGATCGATCTGATGGATCACGTCCAGGCTGCCCTGCGGCTTGTGGAAAGCCGGGAGGCGGAACTGCAAGCTTTGTTGCCGGAGGAAAACCGAAGGGAACGACTGTTTGGCCAGGCCTCCGAGCTGCTGAAAAGATACCCCGGGCGGAACAGCCGGCCCCCTTTGTTCGGAGTTCTGGTGGGGGTGAAAGACCTTTACACAGTGTCTGGCCTACCCACGCGGGCCGGCTCGAACCTGCCGGCAGAGGCATTTGCCGGTCCCGAAGCCGCGCTTGTCACCCGGCTCAAGGATGCGGGAGCGCTGATCCTGGGCAAGACCGTCTCCACCGAATTCGCCTATTTCAGTCCCGGGCCCACCCGCAATCCGCTTGATCCGCGACACACGCCCGGAGGCTCATCCAGCGGATCCGCCGCCGCGGTCGCGGCTGGATATTGCCCGCTGGCCCTGGGCACCCAGACCATCGCCTCGGTGATCCGCCCGGCTTCATATTGCGGCATCTGCGGCTTCAAACCCTCCTGGGGCAGGGTGTCTCTGGACGGGGTCTTCCCTTTTTCCCAAACCGCTGATCACGCCGGCTGGTTCGGCCTGGACGTGGACGACCTCCGCTTTGCCGCAAGCATCATCTTCCCTGGGGGCAAGTCCTCTCCCCAGCTGCCAAAACCCAGGCTGGGGATCGTTTCCGGACCCTTCCTCGCTCAGGCTGAGGCAGCTGCCCAAAATGATTTCCGCACCCAGATCGACAAACTTGCCAAGTCTGGCTATGAGTGTCTGTCAATCGACCTTTTTGACGATGTAGAAGCCGTCAATGCCATCCACCGGCGCTTGATCGCGGCTGAGTTTTCCCGCAATCACCAACTGCTCTGGCCAAAATATTCAAGCCTTTATTCCCCCCCCTCCAGGGAACTCTATGAATCTGGGCTGCAAGTGCCGGAAGCCGAGCTGCCGGCGCTGCGCGAAAACACCGTCATCCTGCGCGAAAAGATCGGGCAAAAAATGCGGGAATTCGATCTTCAACTCATCCTGAGCCCCGCCACCACTGGCAGCGCGCCCCGGGGACTGCAAAGCACCGGCTCCCCTCTGATGAGCCTGCCCTTCAACCACGCCGGATTACCCCTGCTCACCCTTCCTGGCGGCAAAGACAACAACGGCCTGCCTTTCGGCGTTCAGATATGTGGAGGCTTCGGTGAGGACGAATATCTTCTGGCAACTGCCCGGGAGATCGAAATCCTGCTCCGAACCTGAGCCGATCCGACCCCGCCTGACACCCCTCCCGCGATCAATACGGAATCAATACGGAATCAATACGGATTTCATCCGTAATGATTCCGTATTGATTCCGTATTGATAATGGGGGCTAAGTGACGTCCGGAAAAATCAAGGTTTTGATCAGACCAATAAAAAACCCGCCATTACAGCGGGTCGTTAATCTATCGACGTATTTGGGAAGCTATTTCCGGTCGCGTCCGATGGACTTGCGCAGAATTTCGAGAGGCGTTTCCGATGTATCCTTTTCCTTGGCTGCGGGCTTGACGTGTTCGTTGGGGGCGCTTTGGGGTTTGGAGCGTTCGATCGTTCCGCCGCTGTTTCCGCTAGGCGGGCTCACAGAAGGGATTTCCCTTACCCCGCTGGGAGGAGTGTACTCCCGCTTGTAGCCGCCATCATGGAAGCTTCCGCCATAGCTTCTGTTAACTGAGTCGGAGGGCGGTGTGTATCCGCTGCCTCCGTGGCTGCCGCTGTTGCCGCCGGGAGCTGTTGATCCTCTGTCTCTGCCATGGCTGCCGCTGTTGCCGCCGGGAGCCGTTGATCCTCTGTCTCTGCCATGGCCGCCGGGGAACTCTCCGTCACCGGGAGGGTTTTGTCCGCCGCCACCGGGATGGCCGGGATGATTGCCGCCATGAGGTGGACGGGGAGGCACATATCCAGGTGGATGGGGCATGTAACCGCCGGGAGGAGGCGGATACCAGAAATACCCGGGATAATAGAAATAGTGAGCAGGCCGGGGACGATAGCAGTTGTAGGCGTAGTAATTGGTGATGCTCACGTATCTGTTACCCCTGTCCCGCGTCAGGCGGAAATTGAAGACGGTGGGATAGTCGAGGGCTTCCCGCTGGTCTTCATACAGGAAAGGAACAAACAGGTTCTTTTCCAAAGGTTCATAGCCTTCCTTGCTGATGACCACCCTGATCGTCCGGCCGGGTATGCCTTCACGGAGTTCCATATATTCGTCCATAAAGACCGGGAAAACAGGACTGGGGGTGGAACACAGATAGAGGTCTATGTCCACCAGATTCACATCCGCGCCTTTGGGCGAGGTCTTGATCTGGAATGCGCCATATAAGTCATAGGCGCTGAGCAGACCTGCGCTCAGGAGCAGGCAGATGGCGAGCAAGAGTTTCGTTTTCATTGTTTCCTCCCTTGGGAGTTGTAATTCTATAGATAATACTATGCGGATCGGCAATCCTGCAAAATAAAAACATTTGGCTCAGATAAAAGTTCCTTCCACGGAGCTGTCACAGATTAGGCAAAGAAAAGCCACCCCGAAATGGGGTGGCCGTTTAGGGAGGTTGTGAGCAGCCTGGAGTATCACTCAGGGTCTGGGATTTCCCGCGTGTCCTCCGGAAGGTGGTTTGTGCCCGGGTTCGCCGTTGTTGCCGCCGCCATGTCCGCCACCATTCTGACCACGATGGTTGCCCCCGGAGCCTCCGTGATTTCCGCCAGGGCCAGGATGGTCACCGGGTTGATGGTGGGGATTGTTGCCAGGTCCGTAACCGGGATTCAGGAAATAATAGTAGGAGCCGGGGTTCCAGTGGGGCCATTGCGGCGCGGAGTGCATGGGTTGGCGAACGAGGTTGAAATGATGGACTTGGGGATGGCGCAGCGCGTCAATTTGATGTTTGTGGCTGAAGGGTACAAATATCTGCTGGCGGATCGGGATGTAGCCCTCTTTGGAGATCACCAGGTCGAAGAGCCGGCCGGGAATGCCCCAATTGTAGGTCATGCTTTGATCCATAAGAAAAGGAACGGTTACCTGGGGGGTGGAGCCCAGGTATTGATTGCTGCCATACAGGGTTACGGCCGCACCTTGGGGTTCGGTGACTATCTGGAAGGCACCGAAGATGCTCTGGGCGCTGAGCAGGCCTGTCAACAGGGACAGGACAGCGATCGCTATAAGTCTCGTTTTCATGTCTTCCTCCTGGGAATGAATGATTCTACAGTTATTACCCGACCTGCCCCAAATCCTGCGGAATAAAAAAAGCCTGAACCCGAAGTTTCAGGCGCGGTCATCTGGTAAGCTGTGGAACTCTTAGAGGTTCTCGATATTCTTGAGTGGTTTGGGAGCGGTCGCGGGGGAAACACCCTCCATGGTCAGGTACCCTGCCAGGGGCGATCCAACCTTGTTTCCAGCTTCATCGACACGGAAAAACTCCACCGGTATCCGGAGGGGAGTTTCTCCCTCGTGGGTGATGTAATTGCCTTCCGCGTCTTTGGCAAAGGGACTTTCATGGAGCCAGGCCAATCCGATGGCGGCATTGCCGTCCTCCGCGTTGACATTGCGGCGCTGGGAACCGATGGCCAAACGCTGTTCCAGAGATAGATTGGGGGAATTGATGCTGGATGTCACCGTGCCCAGCAACTCACCGTCCAGATAAACCCGGCGATGCGTGGCAATACCTTCGGCGACAAAGAGGATCAACGCCTTGCGGGGATCGGTGGCGAAAGCCTTTTCCAGAGCAGCTTTGCCCAGAAAATCGGGCTTGGTCATGTCCACCGCCGCGTCGAACAGCGGGGCATGGATCGGATTGTGCCAGGGATCATATTCGCTGCCCATCAAAGGAAGCCCGAAAGGACCAGCGGACATACGATTTTCATCCCTGCCGCCCAGTCCGACCATCATTCCACCCAGATCCAGGGCCAGGGAAACGATCCTCTTGAAGTCTTCCGCAGCCTTGGCCACAGGCAGATAGAGCTCCCAGCCCCAGCGGTTTGTGTAGCCGGTGCGGCTGATCAGGTAACGGGCTCCGTCACGTTCAAACTCATTGAAGCTGAAATATCCCATGTTCTTTTCAGGTTGGTTGCGGTTTTTCAGTACTTCCGGCCCGTAGATCTGTTTGATGAGTTTGTAGGAAAGCGGGCCCTGGATGTCCACTTTCACCAGTTGGTCGGAAATGTCCGCGGCCTCCACCTCCTCCCCATCGAGTTTGCAGGCCATGATGCGGTCGATGTCCGCGATCAGCTCACTGCCGTTAACCCGGGCGGTGATGTCGTGCCCGGCGTTGATCACGGAGATGAATTCCGTATCGGAGAGGCGCATGAGGATCATGTCGTCCTGCACGCCGCCCTGTTCGTTCAACAGCAGGGTGTATTTGCAGGACCCCACTTTCATCTCGCTCATCCGGCCGGCCAAAGCCCGGTCCAGAAGCGCCGGGGCGTCTTTGCCCCAAAACCTGATCTGGGCCATGTGATCAATGTTGTACACCGCCAGGGTGTTCACCGCGGCCGCCTCTTCCAACACGGAGGTGAGATAGTTCACCGCCATGTTGTATTCGCCGAAGTTGCTGCGCTTGATCTCCTGGAGCGGCAGCCCCTTCTTGTTTGCCAACAGGGGCAGATACCAGGTTTCCTCCAGCTCGTAAAGAAAAGTCCTGCGCGGGACAGCCGGGAAATCGAATCCAAGTTTTGCCATGATAGACTCCTTGATATATGTGATATTTAAAAATCTTCTCTGTAAACTGGCTGGCCGGCCAGCATCGTGAGCAAGGAAGCAGCTTCCAACCAATATTCCGTGGACAGGGTGGTGAAATCACGCAGCACGATCAGGTCGGCAATCTTGCCTTTGGCGAGGGAGCCGCTCCAGCCTTGCGACCCGGATAGTTTGGCTGCGCCCAAAGTGTAAGCCTGAATGGCTTCCCAAACACTGACACACTCCCCGGGAAGCCAGGATTCAGCCCGGGGATCGAGTTTGTTTTTACGCTCGATGGCTGAATAGATCCCCTTGCAGGGGTCAATTGTTTCGATGGGGGCGTCCGAACCGAAACCAAGGGTGATGCCCGCGTCCAGCAATGATCTGAAGCAGTATGCCTCCTCCCGCAGGGAAGGCCAGTAAGCTTCGATCATATCGACGTCGTTGGCCAGATGCACCGGCTGCATCGCGCAGCGGACTCCCGTTTGTTTGAGGCGGGGAATGTCCCTCGCGGCAATTGCCTGAACATGTTCCACCCGGTGCAACAGAGAGGGGCCGGGATCGCTTTCTCGCAGGCGCAAAAAGGCGTCGATCACAGCGCTCACCGCCCTGTCCCCAATGGCGTGAATCACGCTGTAGAATCCCTTTTGGGCCGCGTCCAAGACCAGGCGGTGCATTTCTTCGGCGTCCAGCCTGAGGATGCCCATGTTTTGGGGGGAATCGGAATAAGCCGCGAAGATCGCCCCGGTTTGCGAGCCCAAGGCGCCGTCGGCAAACAGTTTCAACCCTCCCAGCCGATACCAAGCGTCACCGTCGCCGGAACGCTTTCCCCCTGCTTCCAGGGCTGCCAGTTGCTCGGGGTAGAAGTGGCGGACCACGCGAAGTTGCCTGCTCTCACGCACGAACCGCTCCAGGATCTCTGCGCCCGGTGCGGCTTCCATGCTGTGCACAGACGTAAGACCCATCCTGTGGATCCCGCTCACTGTTTGGCTCAGGCATTTCAGAGTCTGCTCCTCAGACAAGGGTACAATGTAGTTTTCGAGCATATCCGAGGCCGTTTCCACGAGGATGCCGGTCGGCAGGCCTGTGGCATCCCTGAAAATCTTTCCGCCCGCGGGGTCGGTTTTTTGAGTGTCGAGCCCGGTTTCCCTCAACGCCGCGGAGTTGCACCAGCGGCTGTGGTAATCCTTGCTTTGCAGCGCGACCGGGACGTCCGGGAAAAACTCATCCAGCAGGCGGCGGTCAAGCTGTTGGGGTTGGTCGAGCGAATTTTTGTCCCAGCCTCCGCCCAGGATCCAGCGCGGCTGCAGCGGATTGTTTTTCCTGTAATCCTCGAGCCGGGACCGAATCTCCCCGATGGTGACGCAGCCCGAAAGATCTATCTGGACGCGTTGCCTGGCTAATTCTGTGAAATGGGTGTGGGTGTCGGTGAAAGCCGGCAGCAGAACGTTCCCTTTCAGATCGATCACCTCGCAGGTTTCTTTGGTAGCCCTGCGGCAATCTTCCAGGCTGCCGATCTCTGCTATCCGGCCAGTTTCCACCAGCAGCGACGCGTCAAGCAACTCGCCGGGTGTTTCGCAGGTAAGCAACCGGCCGTTAGTGAAGATGTAGCTCATCGTTGATGATCTCCAAAGCCTTTTCGAGTTTGTGCCGCTCCACGGCATAATTGAGGCGCAGCCAGCCGCGTGACCTTTCTCCGAAAGCGCTGCCGGGAACGCAGATCACGCCCCGGGTCGCCAGATCCCGGCAGACCTGCAGATCATAGCCTTTCACCCGCAGCATCAGATAGGGCGTGGCTGCCGGTGCCAGGAGTTTTTCTCCCCAAGGTTCAAGCTTCTGCAGCGCCAGCCGACGGCAAGCCTGAAGTTCAGCCAGGACTTCCGCGGCCGGAGCCGATCCTTCAGCCGACAGGGCAAATACCGCCAGCTGCTGCGACAGCCAGCTGCTGCAGGTGGAAACGTATTGCCGGGCTTTGATCACAGCGCCGGAAAGCTCCGGCGGCGAAACGGTCCAGCCGATGCGCCAACCGCTCATGCAGTGGGACTTGGAAAGCCCACCCAGGACAAAAATATTGCGGGACAACCCGTAGGGCGAGGCCAGCTGTCCCTGGAAAAGCAAACGCGAATAGATCTCATCCACCAGCAGGGTGATGCCCTGAGCTTCACAGGTTTTCACCAGCCATTCAAGTTCTTCGCCGGTGAATATGTGTCCGGCAGGGTTGCTGGGATGGCTTAGGATGAGGGCTTTGAGGCCGGTATTTAGCAGGCTGGTCCAGAGGTTCCTGTCCACACTTGAGAGATCACTTTCAAAAGGAAGCCTTAACACCCTGCATTCCAATATGTTGACTATTGCTGGATATGCCGGATAATCGGGATCGGGAATGGCCACAAGGTCACCCGGATCGAGCAAAGCCAGCAGCGAAACAAAGATCGCCTCCTCCACTCCGTTGCAAACGCAGACGTTATCTGCGCTACACCCCGGGTAAAGCCGGGCGATGGCGTCGCGGAGCCGGGGCAACCCAGCATTGGGAGTGTAAACGGGAGTGGCTTCCCGCAGCAGTTCCAGCGCTTTTTGCCGCAGGCTTTCAGGCAGCGGGAATCCCAGTTCGCCCAAAGCCAGATTGACGGCCTCCGGCGGGGCGTCCTGCATTATCTGCCGGATCAGCGAAAGTTCGATGTCCCGCAGGCGGCGGGATTCAGTCAAAGGCCGCACGCAGGTCCTGCTCCAGTTGCACGGCGTTGTCCGTCTTGGCGTCGCGGTATTTGATGATCACCGGGCAATAGACCTGAAAACAAGGGTCGTTCTTCATCTGGCGGCTTCCAGGCACAACCACCGCGCCTTGAGGAATGGTGAAGGAGCCTCCGGGATCGCGCTGCAGGAACTCCCTGTGAACGGAATCCCAGATGGGGGTGGAGGCTGTGATGATCGTTCCCGAGGCGATCACCGCCTTCATCTGCACCAGTATTCCCTCGTAAATTCCCGTGTTTCCGCCGATGAAGGCTTCATCCTCGATCACCACCGGCCGCGAGCCGATCGGTTCCAGAACTCCTCCGATCATTGCTCCGGCGGAGAGATGGACGTTTTTGCCGATCTGGGCGCAGGAACCCACCAGGGCGTGCGAATCGACCATGGTGCCGCTGTCCACCCAGGCCCCGATGTTGATGTAGGAGGGCGGCATGATGGTCACGCCCGGAGCGATGTAGCAGCCGTCGCGGGCGGAACTTCCGCCCGGTACCACCCGCACCCTGTCCTCAAGCGAGAAAACCTTTTCCGGCAGCGTGTCCTTGTCGAAGAAGCCCTTGTGGTCGCTCCAGGGCATGGGCGTCAGCGCTCCCATCCGAAAACCTGTGAGGATGCCCATCTTGATCCATTGGTTCACTTTCCAGCCCTGGGCGGTGGGCTCGCAGGCGCGTATCCTGCCGGAGTTGAGGGCCTGGATGAAAGCCAAAAACAGGTCCCGGTCTGCCTGGGAGTAATCCTCCGGCTTGGCCTGGTAGAGGGCGATGATGGCATCTTGCATATTCTAAACCTCGTTGATGGCGTTCTTGAGCCTGGCAACGGCTGCGGCCAAAACCGATCGCGGACAGGCAAAATTCAGGCGCTGAAAACCCGCGCCCTCATGCCCGAATTTCATGCCAGGATCGAGGGCGAGCCTCGCTTTTTCGACCAACAGCCGGGAATTCTCCTGATCGGTGAGCCCCAGTTCGCGAAAATCTATCCAAGCCAGATAGGTGGCCTGGGGTTTGTGCATTTTCAGCCGGGGAAGTTCCCGCGCGAAGGCTTCCAGCAGATAATCCCTGTTTCCCTGAAGATAGGTTAAAAGTTCTTTAAGCCAGCCCCCCCCATCCCGGTAAGCTGAGGTGAAGGCTTCGATGCCAAAGCTGTTGCCCATGTAGAGGTGGTATGTCTCGATCAGGGCTGCCAAAGGCTTGCGAAGCGCGGGGTTTTTCACCAGCACCACGGCGCTGGCGAGTCCCGCCAGATTGAAGCTCTTGGCCGGGGAAACGCAGCAGATTGTGTTCTCGGCGAAATCCTCCCAGGAGGCGATGGACCTGGCTTTCAGGCCGTCATAGACCAGATCGGCGTGGATCTCGTCGCTGATCACCGTAACTCCGTACTGGCGGCAAATCCGGCCGATCCGAAGGAGTTCATCCTCGTTCCAGAGCCTGCCCACGGGGTTGTGGGGGCTGCAGAGAATGAACAACCTGGCCTGGCGGACCTTGCGCTCAAAATCCTCAAAATCGATCTCATAGCGCCCCTCTCGGAGGATCAGAGATGAGGTCAGCAGGGTGCGGCCCTGGTCCAGAACTGCGTTGTGGAAGGGCCGGTAAACCGGGGTTTGGATCAGCACGCCGTCGCCGGGCGAGCTTAAAACCGTCACAGCCAGGCTTACAGCCGGCATCACTCCCGGCGAGGCCAGGATCCAGTCCCGCTCCGCCGTGAGGCCATACTGCCGTTCCACCCATGCCAGGATCGCCTCGTAAAACCTGTCCTGGAGCAGGTTGTAGCCGAAGATGCCGTGGTCGAGTCGTTTCTGCAGGGCTTCGCGGATCGGGGGCGCGACCGGGAAATCCATGTCCGCCACCCAGAGTGAGATGAGGTCATCCCTGCCGTAGATCATGTTCAGGGCGTCATATTTATAACATCCGCTGCCGCGCCGCTCGGTCAGGCGGTCAAAATCAAAACTCATTGCGCCGCTTGTTCCTTGTTTTCCCTCAACCGCCTGATCACACTGATCATTTTGTCCAGCTCATCGTTCATCCGCACCTGCGGCGACAGGTCCGCGATGTTGAACATGATCTCCATCATCCGGGGAAAGGAGGCCGGACTTTTGATCGACCGCTGTTTGCCCTGGCGGTCGGTGAAGCCCAGGATCATCTGGTAGGTGAGCACCTTTTTCAGCTCCATGGTGCTAATCTGATCGTATTCCGCCGGCACGGAGGGAAGTAGCAGGTAGCTCAACCACAGGCATTCGGGGGTGAAGATCACGGAATTGAGGGTGGTGAAATGCCTGATCAGGGCATCCAGCGCCACGAACAGCAGCACTAGAGGCAGGATCTTCAGCAGCCATGGTGAGCTGGCTTTCAACTGGGTGAAGAGCAGCCAGACGCTGTAACCGGCTATCAGCAGGTTGGCCACGATGCCCAGAACCGTCATTGCCACTGGCTTTCGATAGCGAACGGGCATCCGCCCCCGCACAGACTCAATTTTCAGCTCACGCGGCACTGATATTCTCTCCAAAGGCGGTTCACGCTGTCCAGGATCACCGCGTTGGCCGGGGCCGCGTCGAAAACGTTGTGGCGGTCCAGGTCGCCGTGGAAATCGCTCCCCGCGGTCATGTAGAGCCCGTTTTTCTGGCAGATCTCGGTGAAGTTGCGCACCTGGTAATATTGGTGGTCCGGGTGCCAGACCTCCAAACCGTCGATGCCCATGGCGATGAATTCCTCGATGTAGCTTTCTTTTTCCAGTTTGCCGGGATGCGCGATCAGGGCGAACCCTTTGGCTTCGTGGATCACCCGGATGGCGTCCGGAACCGAGAACTCAGGCTTGGGGGAGTAGGCGGGCTTGTCATTGCCGATATACTTGTCGAAGGCTTCGTTCTTGGTGGAAACGTAGCCCCGGTTCACCAGGATCTGCGCGATGTGGGGACGCACGATCAATTCCCGGCTGCCGGCCACGGCCACCACTTCGTCCAGGGTGAGTTCCATGCCCAGATCGCTGAGTTTTTCGATCATGCGGATCGCCCGCTCGCGTCTGCCGATCAGATACATGTCCGTCATCTCCACCAGCGAGGGCGATGCGAGATTCACCCCCAAAGCGAGTACATGGACATCTGTGCCTTCATGTTGGGAACTGATCTCCATTCCAGGCAGGATCCGCAGCGGCGGAACGTCCTCGGGCAAATGCCTGTAGGCGTCTCCGGTGTCGTGATCCGTGATGGAGATCAGGTCCAGTCCGATTTGCCGGGCACGACTGACCAGCTGCGCAGGACTGAGCAATCCATCTGATACGTTGGTGTGCAGATGGAGATTGATGCGCTTGATGGGATCTATATTCTTGACAATCATAATCTCTTTTCTATTGACGTATTTCTGGCTCCCCCAAAATCGTCAATGATTATTTTGCGCTCTCCGCGAGACGCCAAATCTGGATTTTCAAGCTCAAGGAGTATCCGATGGAATACGACCCGATCAAGGACCAGGCCGCCAAACTGCAAAGGTCCTGGCCCCCGGCCAGGGAGATATTTTACCGCGCGCTGGACCTGCTGCTGTTGCGCCAGAGGTATGTGAAACGCTGTCTGGAAAGCTATTTTGGCCCGGACGACGCCTTTCGCCATTACGACGCGGGAGCGGGATTCTGCCAGTATTCGTGGCATGTGCTCAAAAACCATCTTCGGGCCAAAGTGTTCGCTACCGACCTCAAGCGGGATTATCTGGCGGATTTTTCGCTCTACGCCAAACAAAGGTTTCCCGGCAGGTTTTCCTGGCAGGCGGCTGACCTCCAGGATTTCATTCCCCGCAATTCCTACGACCTGGTGACCGCGATCGACATCCTGGAACACATTCCGGACGACCTGGCCGCGTTGAAAAACTTCCACACCGCCATGGCCAACAAAGCCATCCTGATCATCTCCACCCCCTCGGATACAGATGAAGCCGCCAAATTCACGGAGGAACACGTCCGTCCCGGTTACAACAAAGCGGAGCTGGAGGAAAAGCTGAGAACCTGCGGCTTTGAGATCCTGGAAAGCCTTTACAGCTACGGGACCTGGGGAAGCCTGGCCTGGCGCCTGCTGATCAGGCAGCCGCTCTCCCTGCTGGGCAAAAGCAAACTCTTTCTGGCCATCCTCCCCCTCTGGTATCTGCTCATCCTTCCCCTCGCGGAGATCCTGATGCGCCTGGACCTCAAGACCAACAACAAAACAGGCACCGGAATCTTGGTGGTGGCGCAAAAACTCCAAGCATAGCAAACCCCCTCTCGTTTGTGCAAGCCCCACCCAGGGAAATCTGATGTCCAGCCTACGACCGGGGCGGCCATGAGCCGGACATCACACGTCCGTCATTTAACCACGGGCACCCGGGAAGGATGGAAGCCTCTCCCCCACGCTTGACTCTGGCCCGATATCATCTTTCCTAGCGCCAGTATCCCCTTGTCGGGCAGTGTGTTATGTGGCCGAAAGCTCTGGGGGGGGGGCAAAAAGTGGAGTCAGCGCTTTCCCAAATGGCGTATCTCTTTCTCCCGCATGAACCTGTCGGCCCCACCTCACCCCGCCCAGATCCCCGGCTCACTCAACTCCCGTTAACTTCTCCCTAACAACCCATTCAGCCAACGGGAAGTCTTGGGGAGGCTACCAAGGGGTGAGTGAGCTGGGGATCAGGGCGGAAAAACCGTTTGTCTGCCAGAAAGTCGGACGCCAGTAATACCAGCAGGATCTTCGGCCTTTTGCGCACCTAGTCAAAAAAGACGGCCCGGAGATTCCAGGCCGTGCCATTGTCTAATTATTCAGCGCGATCAGAACTGGATGTTCCCCAGTTGCAGCGGGGTGAGCATCAGCGCGGATTCGTCGCCAAAGTCGCGCCAGATCTCGTAAACGCGGATGTATTCTCCCAGGAACTCATCCAACACCTCGTTTTTGAGGATCCCGCCCAGGGGATTGTTCTGGAGTTTGATCACCATGCCTTCCTTGGAGCTGGTGGCATCCACGAGGGCGATGGGGCCTTTGATGGCGGTGAGTTCACGCATTTCCTCCACCGCCTTGTCCAGGCCGCCGAGCGCGTCGATGAGCCCGTTTTCCAGGGCCTGTTCGCCGGTCCAGACGCGCCCTTGGGCGATAGCGTGCACGGCGTCGTAATCCAGGCCGTCGCGTCCGGCGTCCACCTTGCGCACGAAATCTTCATAGGTGGCCTCTATATAATGCGTCATCCGCCGTTGTTCCTCTTCGGTCCAGACCCGGTGGGTGGCTCCGAAATCAGAATTGGCGCCCTTTTTGACGGTGGACCAGTTGACGCCGATCTTGTCGTAGAGCCGGGGTAGCGCGAACATGAGCCCGATCACCCCGATGGAACCGGTGAGAGTGGCGGGATCGGCGACTATGCGGTCCGCCCCGCAGGCGATGTAATAGCCCCCGGAACCGGCCACGCCGGACATGGAGACCACCACGGGTTTCTTGTTCTCGGTTTGGGCGAGCTGCAATTCGCGCAGGATGATGTCGGAAGCCTGGGCCGAGCCGCCGCCGCTGTCCACCCTGAGGATGATGCCTTTGTAGGCGGGGTTTTTGCGGGCGGCGCGGATGAGCTTGACCGTGTTTTCATGGGCGATCACGCTGCCGGGTTCGCCCTTTCCCATCACGATGTTGCCCTGGGCATAGATCACCGCGATCTGGTGTTCGCGGGGCTGAGCCCAGCTGTAGTCGATGTAATCCGGGATACTGCCCTTGGTGGCGGCAAAGCCGAACTCTTCCTTGAGCAGCTTGTTGAGCTCATCCTCATAGATGATCTTGTCCACCAAACCGGCTTCCAGAGCGTCGGCGGCCAGAAAGTAGGGTCCGGCGTCGATGGTTTCCTGGACCGAGGCTTTGAGCTTGGAGCCCCGTCCCGCGGCCATCGCCGCCACCATCTGGTCGTAGATGCTCTGCAGAATGGAGTCGTAAACCTCGCGTTCCGCCGCGGTCATCTCGGGTTCGGAGAACATGTTGCCGGCGTTTTTGTATTTGTGGCTGCGGAAATTCATCACATCCACGCCGAGGGTGTCCAGCAATTCCTTGAAATAGGGGCTGGTGGCGGAGATCCCGCGCAGATCCACCGTTCCGAGGGGATTGAGATAGATGGCGTCGGCCACGGAGGCGGCAAAGGTGTAGCCGGCATTGCCCACGTTGTCGTAGTAGAAGGCGATCTTTTTGCCCCTGGCCTTGAAATCCTGCATCGCGGCGGTGAGTTCCTGCAAAAGGCCATATGAAGTGGAAAAACTGGGATTCTTCAGCAGGATCCCCTGGATGGATGGGTCATCGCCGGCCTTGGCGAGATCCTTGACCACATCTTCTATGCTGCGGGCACTGCCGTCCATGATCCTGATCTTGCCGATCGTGTATTGGGGGCTGGCGTAGGTCTTGATCTCGCCGCCCAGTTTCAGGGAATACCAGTTTTTGCCCGTGAGGCCCAGGAAGGGACGGAAGATGTTGCCCGTAAGATGGACGTAGGGCACGGCGATGTTGTCGCTGACGCTCTTGCCGGTGGCGATGGCGCCGAGGTCCAGCTTGCCGAGGCTGAGGCTGAAATTCATCCAGGCGGTTTCTTTTTCCAGATTGTAGGAGGCGCCGATGTTCAGTCCGTCCAGCAGGCGGGTGTGGGCGCCCACCACCAGGTCGTTGAATCCGTAATCGGAGCCGCCGTCCTTGTCGTAATCGATATCCGCGCTCAGCTCCAGCCTGTGGTCCTGGATGGACTTGACGAAAGCCAGGGGACGTATGGACAATCCGGCATGGTAGACTGGGGATTGCTGATAGGGGTGGTCCAAACGCAGGGCCAGGGAGGTTGAGGCATGGGGCCTGTAAGTGAGGGCGGAGCGCCATTCCCCCTTCCGGATGTGGCTGTTTTTCCAGCGGTAATGGGTGCCGGCATAGAGATTGGGCAAAACTTCTTTGCCCAGAAGCTCCGTTCCCAAAGCCAGGGTGTGGAAATTCACCCCGTTGTCAGCGTCATCCTTGGTGTATTCATAGTTGTAGCTGAGGTTGTCCAGATTGGCGAACAGCCAGTAGTGTTTGCGGAATTTCCAGTCATCGAGGGTTTGGGCCCAGCCCAGCCCGCTGGCGTGGCCGGTTCCCAAGAGAGAGGGGTTGGCCAGGGGGATGAAGAGGTTGTCGATGCTGGCGGTGGGATAATCCATGTCTGTAAGGTCCAGTCCGTTCCAGTCCGTCGCGGATGCCTGGGCGCAGGCCAGAACGGGAAGGATGAGCAGGAGCGCGAGGCTCCAAAGGCTTGGTTTCACTTATACCTCCAGGGTAAAAGACTTGTCTTTTGCATGCTTGAACAGCACAGGGGCTGATCGCCGCTGGTCTGCTTGGTCATTAACATTCAGCAACAGGATGGAAACGCCGGTGGGCGTGAATCCCTGTTCTTCACTCGTTTGTTTTTCCTGCGGGGCAATCTTGTCAATAGAAATAATCATCAGCATAGTTCCCTGTTCTTGTAGAGCCAGGCCCCGAGAGCTGTGAAGACCGCGCTGAGCGCGAGCTTGACAACTGTCTTCCCGGAAAGGATGGAGTCCCAGCCCAGGTTGATGATCTGATCGATACTGGGGGTTTGCGCGCTTGCAGTTTCCGGATCGAATTCGACCTGCAGCGTGAGCAGCTCACCCAGGTATGCGAACAGCGAGGGGATGTGCCAGCCGGCAGTGTAATTGAGGACGGCGATGGCCACCTCGATACCCAGCAAAACCAGCAGGCCCATCAAAAAGGATTTGTGCTTGAACAGGCCAGCGAAAAACCAGGCCAGGGAGCAAATGAAGAGAATCGTGACGCTCATCGCCACAAAGGTCTGCAGCCATCCCAGCATCCCGTATTGGAAACCCGCGGACAACTGCAGGCGGCCAAGCAGGGTCACCACCACGGCGTTCACAAGTGACAACAGGCCAAAGAAAATGATCATGGCCAGGCTGATGAGCAGAAATTTGCTACCGATTATCTTGAGGAAAGACACCGGCTGGGAGAAGTGCAGAATTTCACAGCGGCGCTTGAATCCGCCGTTGATCACGCTGTCCGCCAGAATTGCGGCAGTGATCATCGCCACCACGCCCAGCAAGGCTGTCACCCCCGCCGTTGTCCCATATAGAGTGAGGGCTTCGTATCCGGCAGGCATGCCTTGCATCTGCATCATCGAGGTTATGCCCTGACCCCTGATCAGGCTGATGATCCAACCGATCAAGGCGATGGCGTAAACCGCCCCTGTCGCCCAAAGGGGGATCAGAAATGCCTTCCCGTGGGTGTTCCATTCTTTTTTGAAGAGAGCTTTACACTGCTTCATCTGTTCCTCCCACCACGGACAGGAATATGTCCGCGAGATTTGCCCGGCCATAGCTGGCGCCGGGAATGTCGATGTTGGCGTCCAAAACCGCGCTGATCGCTCCCAGAGTGCGTGAAACAAGGCGCGGATGGTGCTTCATGATCTCGTCCTGCCTGTCGTTGGGCAGGCTCACCACGCGCAGGCGGGATTTGAGGTTTTCCATTTCCTCATGCAGGAGTATCCTGCCTTTATCGATGAAGATCACCTCTTGAAGCAGGTCCTCCACCTCCTCGGCCTGATGGGTGGAGATCAGTATGGTCTTGGTCTCATCGAAAAATTCCCCCAGAATGGTGTTGAAGAATTCCTTGCGGAAAGCGATGTCCAGCCCTAGGGTGGGTTCATCCAGCAGCAGGAAGCGCACGTCCAAAGACAGGGTGATCAGCAGATAGAGCTTGGTCTTCATTCCCTTGGAGAGCTTCCCCACCTTGAAGTTGAGGGGCAGATTGCTGATCGAGAGCAGCTTTTGGGCTCTCTCGTCGTTCCAGCGGTCGTTCACTCCCCGGATGTAGCTGATCGTCTGCTGCACCGTGAGGCGGTCGTCCAATCCGCTCACATCCGGAATGAAGGCCACATCCTCGAAGACGCGGTGGTCGCGGTGATCGATAACCCTGTCTCCCAGCCGGATCTCGCCCTCGTGGTTCAGAAATCCCAGCAGGCAGCGCATCAGGGTGGATTTCCCCGCGCCGTTCTTCCCCAGCAGGCCGATGATCTTGCCGCTGCCGAGGCTCAGATTGACGTCGTCCAGCGCCCTGAACTTGCCGTAGTACTTGGTCAGGTTGCTGGTTTTATAGATGGCTTCACTCATCCTTTCCTCCATATATAGAGTTTGTTAGTTCAATAACTTCCTCTCTGGCCAGCTCGAGCTGCCGCGCTTTCTTCAGCACCGGCTTGAGGCTGTCCGTGATGAAATCTTTGCCACGCTCGCTGATGATCAGCTCACGCGCTCCCCTGGACACGAAGATCCCCACACCACGTTTTTTATACAGAACTCCCTCATCGACCAGCGAACTCAGGGCGTTCCCCACCGTGATGGGGTTAAGCTCATAATCCCTGGCCATGATCCGGATGGATGGGATCGCCGCCTCCTCGGACAGCGCCCTGTCGAGGATCAGCTCCTCGATGTGCTTGCGAAGCTGCAGGTAAATCGGAGCTTCATCGTTGAATATCTTCATAACCACCTCTCTATTAAATTGTTACCTTGTATCATCATGGTGATGTAGTTAACTATAACACCACCACAATTCTGTCAAGAAAAATCTTTGGGTTTTCTGGGATATTTATCCGGCCAGGCAATTCTTTTACTCCTGATTTATTGTGACAGTGAAGACTTTATGTAATGTGTCAGTGAAAACTTCAAATCCGATCACCGAAAACTTCAAATGGGGAAAAACAGGGTATTTTGTGCCTAAGTAGCCCAAATTTCTGTCATCGAAAACTTCAATCTTTTGTCACCGAAAACTTCAAATGGATCACCGAAAACTTCAAGCTTCTGTCACCGAAAACTTCAAATTTGTTTCACTGAAAACTTCAAGCTTCTGTCACCGAAAACTTCAAATGGGTTTCGCCTACCCTTAATAAAAAACGTGGGAAACACCGGGCTGTGCTCCCACGTATCGGAGGGCATTTAGTGTAGTAT